>JAISDR010000020.1 GCA_031264645.1 Prevotellaceae bacterium
GCGATTTTGACGCCGTAATTTTTCCTCAGGAAAACAGCAAGACATTCGACCTCCAGCGGCGACGCATCTCCGCCCATGAAACAGAAGCAGGTTATGGCGTTTCGATACCTTTCCAGCAAGCCGGCGAGAGTATTCTCATCCAGTATTTCGCCGTAATCTTCCATCAGATGCGGGCTGTGGCATCCTTTGCAGCGATTGGGGCAGTTTGAGATATTGACCGCTAAAGTTATTTCGTTCGGGATTTCCTGGAAAACAATGTCATAACTGAGAAATCGGAGCATAATGTCGCCGTGCAGCCTCCTCCTGCCTGCTTTGCGAGAAATTGCTTACACGTTTCATATAGCCGATTATACGGGTCAGATAGTCAAGATTGTGTCCCTTGCATACCGGACATTCCTTCAGATTGCGCTTGTCTATGTGTCCGCAGTCGTTGCAAACCGTATTCGGTATGTTGAACGTGAAATAATTGCATCCTTCCTGCGTGGCAAGTTTCAGCAGGTGCCGGTATTGATATTTGCTAAGATGTTCTTCCAGATTAAGATGCAAAGCCGAGCCTCCCGTCAGGTGCTCGATATATTTCCATCCGTGCAGCCGGAATTTGTCTGCAATATTCAGCGATTCATCCTCTACGATGTAGAAATAGCTGTTGTAGCAGTCTCGTTTTGAAGTGTATCCGTCGCGCATGTCCCATTTTGCATGTTTCACGCCAACGTTTTCCGCCGGAATCATTTCACAGTTAAACATAATGTCTTTCTGCCGGTATTTTTTATTGTATTTTTCAACAAGACCGAGTATCTGGCTTACAAATTCCGCGTACTTGGGATTATCGTTGATTTCAATTTCGAGAAATTCAGCCGCTTCGACCAGACCGTTCACTCCTATCGTCAGGTATTGCCGTCCCATGCTGATATATCCCGCGTCGAACAGCGGCAACATTCCCTTTTCCTGCATATATTTCAGGTTTTCGTTGTAAGCCAGCTGCACCTTGTGAGCCAGGTCGACTATCTCTTCCAGAAAGAACTGATAGTAAATTCCCCTGCGGACAGCGTTCTGGATACAGCGGTTCAGGTTTATCGTCAGCACGCTTTTCGAGCCTGTCGACACGCCTCCCGCTCCCAGGGTGTAACTGAATCCGTTGTCCTGTATTTCATTGCGCAGGCGGCAACAGCTGCTCAGCGAATCGGCATTGTCGCTCATATACGTGAAAAACGAATGTCCTTCGGAATACATTTCGGCGGTGAAATCGCCATATTCCGTATCCTTTGCATCTCCGTTTTCGGTCAGCAGCGCCATCGTTTCAACGGGAAAAGTCAGTATGGATTTTGTACGTTCCTTGTTGAACCACTTCATAAACCGTTTCTGCAGCCAGTTCAACGAGTTCCAGGCGGGCTTGCTTCCATCGGGAAAAATAAAGGCTTCAAACAGGCTTTCGAAATAATACCTGTCATAGTAGGAAATATTCCAGAATACGGCTTGAAAATTCCTTGCGCCCGTCGGCTGATTGATGGAATACACTATCTGCTCGAAACAGTCGGTAATAACCTTGTCGACAGTACGCTTCTTGTTCGACATGTCAACAATCCTGTCGGGATCCATGTAATAGTCCTCGCCATATTCCAGCCCGATAAAATAGTTCATGTACATCAGAAACTCGGGCGTGGCGCAGGCTCCGCTCAGCATGCTCGACACCATGAAAACCATATTGATAAAGCCTCCGCAAAAGGATTTCAGGTTTGTCGGAGCCTTCGAGTTTCCCCCGATGGAAGTTGTCCCGCCAATCAGCCAGGGATACATTGTGATGCTTGCACAGTAGTTTGCAAGACTGGTTTCATCGTTTTTGTAAATAAAGTGACCGTTAAGCAGATCGATGTACCTGTCGGCGACTTCCCTGCCATACATGTCTTTCAGCCGGTCTGTAAGCATCCGGCGGTTCAGGCGGATAAAATTGGATTTCGGCAGTTCGCCGATAAGGGTTGCCAGATTTTTATTTTCGACATTGGCGTTTGCATCGTACTTGCTTCCCGAGGCTGCGTTTTTAGCTTCGCAGTAGTCCATCAGGAAATTCAGTTTCTCGAGCACTTCCCGGTCTTCCAGATGCTTTTGCCGGTACAGCATGTACGATTTGGCAACAGCGTAATACCGTTCCGCCATAAGGGCGATTTCGACCTGATTCTGGATTTCTTCAACTGTAATTCCGTCCGTTACGCTTACCCTGCTAAGAATATTGGTAATCACGTCCTGCGTCGCAAAACTGCCTACGGACAAAAACGCCTTCGATACGGCATTTCTTATTTTTTCAACTGAAAACGGTTCCTTTTTCCCGTTTCTTTTAACAATATACAATTCCATAATATAATTTTTTTTACAAACTTACATATCGGGCGCAAAGGTATACGGTTTTTCCTCCCGTCCTCAAAAAAGTTATTCAAAAGATATGCACAAGCAAATTTTATGTACATTTGTGTCCTCCATATATGGAGAGTACATGTAATTAAAAGATTGATTTATAATATTTTTATTATTGATTTATGGAAGAAAATATCGAACTGGCGCCCGGAACAAGAGTTGAACACGACAGGTATGGAGAAGGATTTGTCTGTAAAAGTTCGCTGAACGGGTATGAAATTATTTTTGAACGGGGCGGGAAATTGAGCTTCGGCAAGGCAAACATCCTGAAGGATATGAAAGTCATTGAAAAGGTCGAGGACAATGAGCCGAAACTTTCTCTGGACGAGGTAACCGGAGCGCTGACAGGCATTCTCGAACGCTATAACGGAATTGAGCAGGATGTGGAAATCGCCGACAGATGGATTGGCGGAACTTTAATACTGAAACCGGGAAACGCTTCGCAGCCGAAAGAAATCCCCGTTGACGTCTTTTTTCACAAAATCGTAATGCTGCGGGACAGGCTGCGCGTGCTGGAACAGAATATCAACAGTCATAAGGCTCTGAGCGAGCAGGACAAGGTGAATATTCAAAAATATATTACGTCTGCCTACGGCTCGCTGACCACGTTCAACGTGCTTTTTAAGGACAAGGACGATTATTTTGTCGGGGCTGGAAAATCCGAAAACTGAAACGCAGGTGGCTGAAAAAGTAAATGACAGAACGATATTTTCCCTGCTCGAAGTAACGAAAAGCGTCCAGAAAACGCTGAGCGGAAGATACAAAAGCTCGTTTTGGGTGAAAGCCGAAATGAACAAGCTGAACTTTTACAGACATTCGGGACACTGCTATCCCGAACTCGTCGAGAAAAAGGACGGGAAAGTGATTGCCCAGATAAAGTCGTATATATGGAAAGACGATTATTCCAGAATAAACGGCAAATTCCTTGACGTCCTGAACGAACCACTGAAGGACGGAATCAAAATCCTGTTTCAGGCAAAGATAACTTTCGACCCGGCTCACGGACTGTCGCTGTGGATAATGGACGTCGACCCGGCTTATACCCTGGGAGACCTCGAGCGTGAAAAGCAGGAAACCGTAAACCGTCTAAAAAGAGAAGGGATTTTCGATAAAAACAAAAGCCTGAGCTTTCCTCTCCTGCCTCAGCGCATTGCCATTATTTCCGTAGAAACGAGCAAGGGATATGCCGATTTCCTCAAAATAATC
>JAISDR010000045.1 GCA_031264645.1 Prevotellaceae bacterium
TTGGTACAGGTTGTTATCGCATCGTCGAGAGCGTCGATGGCGTCTTTCCATTTTTCCTTCTTGTATTCCTGCGGGAAGAAATGGCTTCCGTCGATATTCCTGAACGAGCCGAAGAGGTCGCTGTTACCGTTATAAAAGGGACTTGCGCGAAAAACGTACACCCGCGCCAGTATGGACTTTGCCACCGTCTGGTCAACCTGTCCATAATCGGCGGTCATAACTTTGGTACGCAAATCGGGAATGGCTTCCTTCATCAGGTTTATGACATAGTCGAAACTTTCGTCTATGCCAACCCTTGGGGGAAACAGCTTTGCCGGATCTGTTTCGTCGGTATCCAGATATTGGGGAATAACGATTGGCCCGTACTGCTGTATCAGGATAAAGGCAAAATACGCTTTCAGGAATTTCACCTGCGCTCTAAACTCCTTCTTTTCACTGTCGGTCATGTCGAAAACAAGATCAACGTATTCCATCACCATGTCGCAATGCCTCATTGCTACATAGTAATGCTTTCCCACACCACCTTCGCCTGTACCGCCAGTACCCGACCATAGTCCCAGCAGGGGAGCGCCCGAAGACTGCAGGTCTCTCATTACTCTCTGGGCAATCAGCGTCCGCGAATCGTAATCATAGTCGCTTCTGGTACTGACATATTCGTCGCCAAGCAAATAGGGCGTTTCATGAATATTGTCAAGAGCCGGCAGATACGAGTATATCTTGGCAAGCGCGTCCTTAGCGTCCGCCTTTGTGGTGAACAGATCCTCCACTTTTGCAATGTGATCGGGAACAATGTCCAGATATTTGTTACAGGAGGTAAAACACATCACTGCAATAAGCAATAATAAAGATATTTTAGATATTTTCTTCATCTCTTTAAAATTTAATCTAATTAAAACTGTAATAAAAGTCCTATGTTAAACCGTCTGTTGGGCGGATATCCGAGACCGGATTCACCCATTTCGGGATCCCAGAGTTTAAACTTACTCATATAAAATACGTTTTCCACACTGAAGTAGATTCTGCCGGACTGCAGCAGCAGTTTGTTTATTGCCTTTATGTTATATCCGACTTCAACGGATTTGAGACGTATGAACGATCCGTTACGCAGCCACCAGGAAGATGGCTGGATATTGTTCTCAAGCGAACTGACCGAAAGCCGGGGCCAAAAGGCATGTACATTGGGATTGGTCTCCGTCCAGTAGTCGCGGGCAACAATCTCAAGCGCATTGCGATGATTCTCAAGAGGCGCGATTTTAGCAGGAGCGATAAAGAAGGACACCCTGCTGTTCCCCTGGAAGAAGAACGAAAGGTCGAAGTTGCGGAAGCCGCCCGACAGACCGAATCCGTACTGAACTTCGGGCACGCCACCGGGGAAGCCCATCGGTATCATGTCGTTTTCATTGATACGTCCGTCGCCGTTGACGTCCTTATACTTTATGTCGCCTGCCTGATAAAGTCCCCAGTCCTGACGCGGAGAGTTTGCCGTCTCGTAATCGTCTACAAAGAGACGTTCGGCAACATACCCGCGCAAAACATTGGAGCTTTGTCCTATGGCGCTGCGGTATCTGTCCTTGAACTGTTCTTCATCCTGTACTGTAACCTTGTTCTTGGAATAGGTGAAATTGAAACGTCCCAGTATCCATGCTCCGTTGCTGAAACTTTTTTCCAGATCAAGCGAACTTTCGTAACCTACGCTCTCGACCTTACCTATATTACCGAATATCTTCAAACTCTGTTCTACAAGTCCGGTAGTTGCCGCAAAGGTTTTCCGTTCCTGATAGATATCGCTTCTCCAGTCTTTCCATACGTCAAACTGGAATTTCAACATCTTGTTGAGCGCGTTGATCTCAAGTCCCAGATTGACTTTCCTCGATATTTCCCAGGAGATGTTGGGGTTAGCGTAGCGGCCTATGGTATATCCTGCTCCGTTGTTGTCGTGAAGCAAGCCCCATGTATATGGCGAGCCTCCCTTGTTAACCTGCGAAAGAAAGTTGAAACGGTTGGCTGCCTCGGCAATACCGTCGTTACCGTTCATTCCGTATGTAAACCTGAACTTCAACAGATCGATGAACTTTACCGGTTCAAAGAACTTTTCGTTCGAAGTCATCCATGCTCCTCCTATTGATGGAAAAAATCCGAAACGCTTGCTGCCCGTAAACTTTTCCGAGCCGTTGTAACCAAAGTTAAACTCGCCAAAATAGCGGTTGTCGTAATCGTAAGTTGCACGTCCCGATATTCCGGCATTTCTGGCGGGCAGGGCAGTGAATACGGTACCGGCTACAAGATTCGAATTTTGCTGCAGGGTGCCTACAGCCATTGCTCCGACATTGTGAACTTTATTAAAAGTGCCGTTCCAGTTAAAGCGTCCCTCAAAGTAATAGGATGCGCCCCGTTCGTTTGTAGCGTCAATATCGCCCATGCTGGTGTTCCCGCTAAGAGGGTTCAAACCGAAGAGCTTATATTGCTTCGAAACCTGATTGTACTGTTCAATCGAATAGAAAAACGGAGAGAACTGTCTCATTTGAGTAGAAGTGCCGTTGGATTTCACCGAACCTTTTCCTTCAAACTTCAATCCCTTTATTAGGAAATCAAAATCCTGCCTTATGGTAGCCATCATGGTAACAATACTGATATTTTGTGATCGATACCCTCTAACCATTTCGGCGTAAGGATTTGACATCATATTGCCGTTAATCAGGATATTGCCAAAAAGCGTATGGGAAACGAACCTGTGAGCTTCGTCGGGTTCAAATACCGCCGGAAAGTCCACAGGATTGACATTCATAACCATATCGAAAATTTCGGATGCCGTTTTGAATGGTCCGTTGTAGTTTTCAAACTCCGCCTGTATCCTCGTGTCCAGCGTTGTTGTTTTCGTTATATTGAAAATAACATTGCTGCGCATGTGTACGCGATTGATATTAATGTTGGAGTTAAACTTGTTTCGCGGATCTTCCTTCAGCAATCCGTTTTCGTTTTCAAAACCGCCGGAGACATAAAAGCGTGCAATATTGCCGCCTCCGGAGAGATTGATGTTGGCCCTCTTGTTGATTGTAGTCTGCTTGAACAGCTCGTCGTACCAGTCAACATTCGGGTAGATCATGGGATTTTCGTTGTCCATGGTCGATTGCATAACCTGCGCGCTGTAGTAGTCTCCCGCCAAGGGATTTCTTGTGGTGAGTCCTTCGTTGTACAGGCGCATGTAATCAAGAGCGTCTACCGTTTCAATCATCTTTGTGGGGGTCGCAATATGCGTATCGACCCTTGCATTGATGGAAATGCCGCTCGACTGACCGCTCTTTGTTATGACAAGCAAAACGCCGTTGGCTCCACGCGCTCCGTAAAGAGCGGCGGCAGAGGCGTCTTTGAGTACCGAGAAACTCTCGATATCGTCAACCTGCAGTCTCGACAGTTCATACGTGCTCGACTCGAAGCCGTCAATCAGAATCAGCGGAGACCTTGTGTACCCGAAAGTTGTAACTCCACGCACAAAGAACTGTGCATAGTCTTCCCCCGGCTCGCCCGTGGTCTGATAGGAAATCATGCCGGGAATCTTGCCGGCAAAACTGCTGGTGAGGTTATACGCGGAAACTCTCAGCTCCGAAGGCTTCACCGTGGTAATGGATGCAACCACGCTCGACTTCTTTTGCACGCCGAAACCCACAACAGTGAGTTCGTCAAGCTCCGATTCCTCATCGTCAACCAGTACGATTTCAAAAACGGACTGCTGTCCTACCCGCTGATTCACTTCCCTTTTTCCAACAAGAACAAATACAAGTGTATCGCTCTCGCCAGCATTGATTGAAAATTCGCCGAGAGACCCGGTAACTACTCCGACAGAGGTGCTTTTTATCTGTACAGCAACTCCCGGAAGCGGCAAATTATCATTAGCGTCCTTAACAATTCCTGTGATTGTTTTTGTTTGCGCAAAAACTCCGGAACAGAAGAACATTAAAAAAAAGAATCCAATAACTTTAAATTTCATAATTTTTAATACATTCTTAACATTATTTTAATTTCATTTACTTTTTACTCTTGCCCGAAGCAAAAGTCAGATCAAATCTTACACTCTGTATATATAGAAAGAGTGTTTACGCTCGGAAATTCTGTATTCCGAATAGGAGAAGATTCTTCTCAAGAATCTATAGACTGTCTTGTCTTATGAGGTATTTAACGAATATTTCATTACTACTTTAATCAATCGTTTTACGTTTAAGTTTATTACCATTATGTTACTGTTGTTGTTACAGTAAATAATGGATGCGGTTTCAATCTTTTAACATTTTTAACATTTATACACATAAAAAATCTTTCCAATAGACGCGCAAAGTTAAGAAGTTTTTTTATATTTAAAACAAAATAATGAAAAAAATATTACATATAATTTTTATATAATTGTGGGTCTTGTGATTAATTTTTCAATCCGGAAGGAAAAAAATTGCAGTATGCACGCGAAAACCAGGTAGACTGATAGAGAAAAAATGACATTTTTACCCCCCTACCCTACCCTGCTAAGGGAAAATTAATAACATATAACAATGTGAATTTTCTGGATTGCTTCGTACCTTATAATGACACTTTTCGTAAGTAACACATTAATAGAGTATTTTCTGACCGGAATATGTTCGTCATTGCGAGGAGCGAAGCGACGAAGCAATCCAGAACTTTCTGGATTGCTTCGTCGCTTCGCTCCTTACAATGACGAACAACGATGGTTTGCGTTCGCAATGACGCTTAGTCAGGACATAATACTACCGGATTTACTTCAAACCGTTCCTGTTGTCACAAAGCTTTATTGTCATTCAGAATGTTATCAACTTCGTCAATTGACAGGTCGGTATATTTTGAAATCTCGTCAATTGACATGCCTTTCCGAAATAACTTTAAAACGTATTCTATCTGTGCTTTTTGTTCGCCGCGCTGTTCGCCGATAGCTATTCCCTTTTGTTCACCGATAGCTATCCCTCGTTGTTCGCCGATAGCTATTCCCTTTTGTTCACCGATGGCTATTCCCCGCTGTTCGCCGATAGCTATCCCCTTTTGTTCGCCGATGGCTATTCCATCTCTCCGCGCAGCATTGATGCCGCTGTTGTAGTCCAGCACCGCCATTTCGCGCATGTGGTAGGCATGTAACATTTCCCTGTCCTGCGAAACAAACGATATTTTTTCCTGTGCCTTTGCTATTGCCGTATCCATTATAATTATTTGATTTATTGTTTCATCATTTGCATTTTTGTCAAAAAAAGTCAGCCAGCGGTGAAGGGGGTTGTTTTCTATATCCCTTTCCTTCAGCCGTCCGAACTTTATCATGTC
>JAISDR010000063.1 GCA_031264645.1 Prevotellaceae bacterium
ACGGACAAGGTGTCGTGGAACACCGATTTCACCCTGTCGCTCTACCGTGACCGCTGGGAAGAGCGCGACCCGACATGGAAGCCGTATGCCTATCAGTCGGCAAAGGACCCCATACGCGCCCTGTTCCCCTACAGGTCTGACGGATTGTTGGCTGCGGGCGAAAAGGCTCCGGCATGGCAGCCGGCTCTGCTGCCCGGACAAATCAAAATCAAGAACCTGAAGGACGAAGAGGGCAGCGAGAACATTCTCAACCAGTACGACCGTCAGTTTATAGGAACGAGCGACCCCTCGTTCAATTTCGGCTTCAACAACGTGGTACGGTACAAAAACTTCGACCTCAACATCTATTTCTACGGAGAGATTGGACGCTGGAGGGGCGCAAGCTACTACAACAACTGGGTGGCGGGATATTCGGGGAAAAACGTCCAGAACATGTCGAAAGGAACTTTAAACAGCTGGTTCCACGACAACCGGAACACCTCGCAGCCAAGCGCAATCGAAAGCACGTACTTCGCCTACGACAACAACAGCGACTACTGGTACAGGAAGGTAAGCTACGTCAGATGCCGAAACATCACGCTGGGATACACCATTCCCGTTCCCAAGAAGATACTGAACAGCATCCGCGTGTATGCCGATGTAAACAACCCCTTTGTCATTACAAACTGGAACGGCGTCGATCCGGAAACGGACAACGGCAGTTATGCGTATCCAAACGTTACGAGTTTCAGTTTCGGCATAGATATTTCATTCTAAATGTTAAACAGTAAAAATACAATTGTGATTATGACAACAATACGCAAATTTCAGGCAGCGATGCTGCTGACGGCTATCGGCTTGCAGGCATGCACGCTGAAAACGGAAGTGTACGACGACATCAACCCTTCAATATATCCCACAACCGAACGCGACGCGGAAGACATGCTTACTTCAAGCCTCTACGGAGCCTTCCGCAACAACGGCTACAGCGGACTGTTCAACGCTGCAACGGGCGTCCATCTGAGCACCGACATTGCAAGCGACTACGGTCTGTGCTCGTGGGACGACGGAGGCGGATGGACAAGACTGGCGTCGGCTTCATACGGGGCAATAAGCGATTCGCGCAACGTTACGAACATCTGGAACGATTATACCAACTTCATCAGCAAGATGACGCTGACCATCGACCGGATATCGGGAATGAGCATCGGTGAAGACCTCAAAAAGCGGCTCATCGCCGAACTGCAGTGCGGTCGAGGCTTCCTGGCATTCATACTGTACGACCTCTACGGTCCAATTATCATTGCCGACCTGGAAACGCTGAAGAATCCGCAGAATGAGAACATTCTGCCGAGACAGACGGACGAGGCGACGCGCACGTTCATTGTTACCGAACTGAACGAGGCGGCGAAAGTCCTGCCTCTCTCCTACAGGCGGGGAGACGTGAGCTACGGACGGTTCACCGGCGGACTGTGCCACATGGTTCTGCTCAAGTTCTACATGCGGACTGCACAGTGGGACATGGCGGAAAAGGAAGGACGCGAGCTGATGAAGCCGGAATACGGATACGCTCTCGTTCCGGAATACAGGGACGTCTTTACCGAAGCCAACGAAAAGAACGCGGAAACCATCTGGGCGGTCAACTGCAAGCACGGTTTCCAGACGCACAAGTGGTTTCCGCATGTCATGACGAACAACCACCCGGCATTCACCGGCGGCTGGGGAGGATACAAGATGACGTGGAAATTCTTCAATACGTTCGAGCCCGGCGACAAGCGCAGGGAAACCATTATCTACGAATACATCACCCTGTCCGGAGATACTCTGAACGAGAAAAACAGGGGTAAGGCGGGCAATTCGCTTGAGCAGGGCGTTATCCCGATGAAGTACGACGTCGCTTCGGCAAATATCGTTGGCGAAAACAGTCAAATCGACTGGATTGTCTATCGCTACGCCGACGCCGTCACCCTGCTGGCGGAAGCTATCGTCCGCAAGGGAAACACTGTGACCAGAGAAGCGGTTGATTTGCTTAACATGGTCAGGACAAGGGCAGGCTTGAATGCGTACTCCGAAAACAGCTTCTCCGGAACGCGCGACTTTCTCGACAGGCTGCTGGAAGAACGGGGTCACGAGCTTTACTTCGAAGGATGCCGCCGACAGGATCTTATCCGCCACGGCTCGTACGTGACGAAAATGAACGAAAAACGCGCAGACTTCGGTTGGGCAACTCCGGTGGTAACAAACGACCGGATACTGTTCCCGCTGCAGGAATCAAAAATCGTCGAAGGCAAGGGAATTGTAAAACAAAACCCTGGATATTAAACACAACAGGCTATCATTTTCTCGAAACAGCCGGACATAACAGTCCGGCTGTTTTTTTTAGCGCGCCGCGAAAGGTCGGAACGACCTGCATTACACTTTACGATAACAAATCGAATGCCTGAATTGAAAATTTCGTGTACATTTGCATTCGGATTTGAAACCAAATCAGGTGAGATATTGTTAATAAGTAAATATTTAAATAAAAAATAATGAAAAGTCAGGATATATCGAAAAGGTTTGAGAAACTTCAGGTAGACGTGTTTACCGATTCTGAAAGCGCCTCGAAAATAGTAGCAAAACGAATAGCAGAGACTGTTCTAAGAAAACAGTCAGAGGGAAAACCCTGTGTCTTGGGATTAATTGCCGGCTCGACAGCAGTAAGCGTTTACGAAGAACTCGTAAGTATCCACCGGAAAAAAGGATTGAGTTTCAAGAATGTATTCGTCTTCAATATTGATGAATATTACCCACTGTCCCCGCAGGAAATACAAAGCCACTACCTGTATCTGCACGAATATTTATTTTCCAGCATAGATATTCCCAACGAAAACATAAACCTCTTGAGGGGCGATATTACTAAAGATAAAATCGCCTCGTTTTGTAAATCGTACGAAGACAGGATAAGGGAGATGGGAGGCATTGATTTGCAGCTCCTGAGCCTCGATGGCAGAGGACAAATCGGCGCAAACGAACCAGGATCCGACAAATATTCCGAAACCAGACTGATTTCTCTGGACTATGCTACCCGCATGGGCGCTGCAAGCAACTTTTACGGGGAAGAAAATGTGCCAAGATACTGCCTGACAATGGGTCTCGGAACGATAATGAACGCCCGCGAAATAATTCTCATGGCATGGGGCGAAGGGAAAGCAAAAATCATCAGGAAAGTTATTGAAGAGGATGTTACGGAGATGGTTCCCGCCTCGTATTTGCAGGAACACAAGGCTGTTTCCCTGATACTCGACGACGCCTCGGCCTCGGAACTGACACGCATAAAAACGCCGTGGCTGACGGGCAATGTCGTCTGGAACAGCAAACTGATACGCCGCGCGGTGTTCTGGCTGTGTCAGAAACTGAATAAGCCTGTCCTTAAAATAACGGACAGAGATTACAACGACAACGGACTTGGAGACCTTATCTCGGAATGCGGTACTGCAAGCCAGATCAATATCCGGGTGTTTAACGATTTGCAGCATACTATTACAGGCTGGCCCGGCGGAAAACCCAATGCCGACGACAGCACCCGTCCCGAACGCGCCCGTCCTTTCCCGAAAAGAGTCGTCATATTCAGTCCCCATCCCGACGACGACGTGATATCAATGGGCGGAACTTTTGCCCGCCTGTGCACTCAGGGTCACGAAGTTCACGTGGCATACCAGACTTCGGGAAACATAGCCGTATTCGATGACGAGGCGGTGAGGTTTCTGGATTTTGTCCGCGAAATAGGCTCGATATACAATCTTTCTCCCGAAGCGACCGATGTGGCTTATCATGCTGCGAAGGAATCGGTCAGACTGAAAAAGCCGGGGGAAACCGATACCGAAGATGTGAAGATGATTAAAGCCGCTATCAGGCGCACCGAAGCTCGTGCCGGAGCGCTGTATGCCGGAGCAAAGGAAGAAAATATCCATTTCCTCGACCTGCCTTTCTACGAGACGGGCACGGTGAAAAAGAAACCCGTCGGCGAGGAAGATATCAGGATTATAATGGATCTGCTGCAAAAGATCAAACCTCACCAGATATATGCCGCAGGCGATTTGACCGACCCTCACGGAACGCACAGGGTTTGCTTTCAGGCGATAATAGAGACCCTCAAACGTCTCCAAAAGGAAGAATGGATGAAGGACTGCCGTATATGGCTCTATCGCGGAGCATGGCAGGAATGGGACGTCGCCGAACAGGAAATGGCTGTGCCTCTAAGCCCCGAAGAGACGTATATCAAACGTATGGCTATCTTCAAACACCAATCGCAAAAAGACCGCCCTCTGTTTCCGGGTACGGATACAAGAGAGTTCTGGATGCGTGCAGAAGAAAGAAACCATGCCACCGCCGTGATTTTCGACAGGCTGGGAATGGCAGAATATCAGGCCGTCGAACTGTTTGTAGAATACAAATTGAATGCATCGAATGTGCGAATGTGATGATTGAAGCGCGGAATTTCGCAGTATATCCTCGACCGCTTATTCTTCAAAAAATATATGGAATCAGGCGTTTTGTCTGTTTCATATATGTTTTATACTGTTCGCCGAAGCGTTCGAGCATCAGTTTCTCTTCGTCGGGAATACGGACGCT
>JAISDR010000068.1 GCA_031264645.1 Prevotellaceae bacterium
TTCACAGTTTCAGTCTGCTGTCATGATGAGTCATATACCTGTTTCATAGCTTTTAATTAATTATTGTCTGAACTGTGATTTTTTTGATTTGGATGATTTTTTTGATTCGACCAAACCCCATGATCCGGTTCCGACATTGTGTCATTACTGTAACGCTGACGTATTATTACTATACTGCAATCGTATTATTACTATAACACCACTCATGTTATTACTATAACGTCGCATGTGTTATTACTATACTGCGATTGTGTTATTACTATACTGCAATTGCGTTGTTACTATAACGTCGCGTTCGTACATTAATCATTGAATTGTCGAGACATCTTTAAACGTAGCGTCATTGATTTCTTTACGCAATTCTTCAGACGGAGTAAAATGCAAATGCACGCTTTTAATTTTGTTTGCATTCACTTCTCCTTCCGTATCCGAGCCTTCGCCGCGGGCGGTCAAACGGAAACTTCCCAGCTCGCCCAGCTGTACGGTATGTCCGTCGAGCAGCAGACGTACAATGACTTTGAGCAGCTGATACAAAGTCATCTCCGCTTCTTTCGGGTTTAACGTCGTTTCGTCAGCCAGCAGTTTGGCGACTTCCTTTTCTTTTACCAATCCTATGCTTTTCAGGATTGGATACCATCTTTTCGGAGCCGTCGGATTCGACGGGTTTCCACGCAATACTTTCTTAAAAAATAGAGCCATTTTGTAAATTTTTAAATTATTACTCTGATTATTAAAAATATTTTTTTGAAATATATTTCTGCGACAGATGCTAAACAGTGTTTGAAACTGTTCAGGATATGAAATGAAAAAACCGCGACATCTAAAAAATATGTTGCGGTTATATATGATTTTCGAAAGACTTTTATTACCTTCCGCGCGCGTATTATTATAATAAGGTGTGTGTGTGTGTGTGTGTGTGTGTGTGTACAAAAATCGTGCCAAAGTATTCAAATACCTGATTTATCAGGAGGTTATCTCTGAAATCTTTGAGTCCGCAATGTGAGGTAAAACAAACCATACACTTAAATTTTATACCATAAAAAATATTTACATAGCGCGGCAAAAGTAAATAAAATTTTCATACCGCAAACAAAAAAGTGAAAAAATGTTAAAAAAAGTTTTTATGTGACTGTGGGAGTTGAGATTAAAATTTTGTCTGAATTGTGATTTTTTTTGTCTGAACTGTGATTTTCTTGATTTGAATGATTTTCTTGATTTGAATGATTTTTTTGATTAGGGATGCCATTTTATAGTTAAGAACTAAGGGTTAAGAACTAAGAGTTTTCGGGCACATACACTATATATATTGTAAAAATCCCGCAGGGATGCCATTATTATAGCAAACAACAATCAACACCGGCTAAACCCCGACAGGGGTGACATTATAAAACGAAGGGATTAATAATTACATATTTAGGAATGAAAAATAAACAGCATACGGTTAATAAGGTGTCATCCCTGCGGGATTTATCGGTCATCGCCGGTATCTTACGGATGAGACTGCGGACGAAGTATACAGACGAAGACTGTAGATTATCAATCACATACCCCTCCCAGTCCCGCAGGGACGACACTTTATTAACCGTATACTTCAGTTTACGGACATGGGAATCCTGCAAATCAGAATCCGACTGTTTTCCGACTTGCGGGATTCCCGCAAATCACAATCCAACTGTTTTCCGACTGTTTTCCGACTTGCGGGAATCCCGCAAGTCAGAATCCGACTGTTTTCCGACTTGCGGGAATCCCGCAAGTCGGAATCCAACTGTTTTCCGGTTTGCGGGAATCCCGCAAGTCGGAATCCAACTGTTTTCCGACTTGCGGGAATCCCGCAAGTCAGAATCCAACTGTTTTCCGACTTGCGGGAATCCCGCAAGTCAGAATCCAACTGTTTTCCGACTTGCGGGAATCCCACAAGTCAGAATCCAACTGTTTTCCGGTTTGCGGGAATCCCGCAAGTCAGAATCCAACTGTTTTCCGACTTGCGGGATTCCCGCAAGTCATTATTAAAAATGTATTGAAACAAAATTATAAAAGTCATCGCATTGGATATTGCAAGCATTAAAAAATGAAAAATGAAATGGAAGGAAATAAAGGTATGCGGAATAAACAAGATATAACAGATTATAAAAACTCTGGATTGCTTCGTTCCTCGCAATGACGGATAACCGTCTGACATTACGCTCATTTCTTGTCCGTCATTGCGAGGAACGAAGCAATCCAGAAAGCTCACATTGTTATATGTTATTAATTTCCCTTCCCAAAGAACGACGCAGAACAGGATTCGTTCAGTAATACTTCGTGAGGATGTAACAGTTTCATTGCGGAATTGCTTGCAGGGTGTCAATAACACATCTATACTGCCATTTTGTCAGTCTTTTTATTTTGGCACATACTTTGAATGCGTTTCCACGAAAAAAATATAATTATAAAATGTTTTTAAATAAATATATGAATATATGAAAGGTAAAATTGGCGTTACTACGGAGAACATTTTTCCGATTATCAAAAAGTTTTTATACTCTGACCATGAGATATTTCTCAGGGAGATAGTGTCGAACGCAATAGACGCTACGAAAAAACTCAAAGCCCTCGCTTCCCTGGGTGAATTTAAGGGAGATACGGGCGAATTGTCCGTAAGAATTTCTTTGGATAAAAAGAAAAAGACCTTGACGGTATCCGACAACGGTATCGGTATGACAGAAGAAGAAATCGAAAAGTATATCAATCAGATAGCCTTTTCGGGAGCCGAAGAATTTCTGAAGAAATACAAGGACAAAACGAACATTATCGGGCATTTCGGCTTGGGATTCTACTCGTCGTTTATGGTTTCGGACGAGGTGGAAATAATCACAAAATCGTACAGCGACGCTCCTGCCGTTCACTGGACATGCGACGGCTCGCCCGAATATACATGCGAGGAAGCCGACAAAACCGAACGCGGTACGGATATCATTCTCCACATATCGGATGAAAACGAGGAATTTGTGTCGGAAGACAGGATAAAGAATTTGCTGAACAAGTACTGCAAATTCCTGCCTGTTCCCATAATTTTCGGGAAGGAACAGGAATGGAAAGACGGAGAATACGTCGATACGGATAAGGATTTGGTGATCAACGATACCAATCCCCTCTGGACCCGTACGCCAGCCGACTTGAAAGACGAAGATTACATGAAGTTCTACAAGGATTTATATCCAATGAGCGACGATCCTTTGTTTTATATACATCTGAACGTCGATTATCCCTTCAATCTTACGGGAATCATGTATTTTCCGAAGATAAAGAGCAATATCGATTTTCATAAGAACAAGATTCAACTGTATTCAAATCAGGTCTTTGTTACGGATTCGGTAGAAGGAATCGTTCCCGATTTTCTTACCCTGCTGCATGGCGTGCTTGATTCGCCCGACATTCCGCTCAATGTATCGCGCAGCTATCTCCAGAGCGATTCGAATGTGAAGAAAATATCGGGTCACATTACCAAAAAGGTTGCCGACCGTCTTCATGATATATTCAAAAACGACAGACCTGCGTTCGAAAATAAATGGGATGATTTGAAGCTGTTTATAGAATACGGGATGGTTACGGATGAAAAGTTTTACGAAAGGGCGGAGAAATTCTATCTTTTCAAGAATACCGACAATAAATACTTTACTTTCAACGAGTATAAAAAGTTGATAGAGCCAGAACAGGAAGACAAAAACAAAAATCTCGTCTATTTATACGCTTCGGATATCAAGGCGCAATACAGTTTTATTAATGCTGCAAAAGCCAAAGGATACGACGTCCTTTTGCTTGACGGACAGTTGGACAGCCATTTTGTCAACAAGCTGGAGGAAGCGTGGAAAAATTCGCGTTTCGTTCGCGTGGACGCCGATGTTGTCGAAAAACTGATTGAAAAGGATGTTGTCAGGGAATCGAAACTGACAAACAGTCAGACCGATTTGCTTCGTCCCGTTTTCGAAGCCAGCAGTCCCGGCGGAGAGGAAAAGTATTTTGTGACATTCGAATCTCTGAACGAGAACGATTCGCCGCTGACAATCACTCAAAACGAATTTATGCGGCGCATGAAAGACATGTCGGCTATGAGCGGAGGCGGTTATTCGTTCTACGGGCAAATGGGCGACATGCTGAATGTCGTGGTCAATACCAATCATCCTTTGGTTCTGGAAATCAACAGCAATCTCGAAAAAGATTTGACCGAAACACTGAAACCCGCAGAGGAAAACATTTCGCAGATTCAAACTCGACTGGATGAATTGAATGTCCTGAAAAAGGATAAGAAAGACGAGGAAGTTCTACAGTCGCTGAAAGATGAACTGGAAGAAACGACGCAGTCTCTGGACACGGCAAAGAAACAGAAGGAAAATGTCCTCGCTGAATACGGCAGGCAGAATAAATTAGTCAAGCAGCTGTTCGATCTGGCTTTGCTGGCAAACAACAGACTGACAGGCGAAGATCTTGATAATTTTGTGAAACGGAGTATAGAATTGCTGAAAGCTTGAGAATTGAAAATTGACGTCCTGGGAAACGGTTTCCGGCAGCTTGACATGCAAATGAAAGCAGACAGGGAAGGAGATGTTTTCTGCACTCTGGTATGCGCCGACAATATCCCGCAGTACGACTGCAATGTGCTGTATATCCATGGATTCAATGATTATTTTTTTCAAACCGAGCTGGCGGAGCAGTTCCGGAAAAACGGCTACAATTTCTATGCATTAGATTTGAGGAAATGCGGGCGTTCGCTGCGAGAGTGGCAAACGCCCTGCAATCTCTACGACATAAGCGATTACTACGAGGATATCGACGCCGCCATAGCGCAGATCAGGCGGGAATCAAAGGGCAGGCTGATACTTCTTGGACACTCGGCGGGCGGTCTGGCGTTGGCAATGTATCTGCATGACAGACTCGAAAACTCAATTGACGCCCTGATACTTAACAGTCCGTTTTTGGAATTGAACATAAACGGATTTCTCAAAAGATTCGGGCTTCCGTGCGTATCCTTTCTGGGGAAATTTTTCCCGGATGCAAGGATAAGGAAAGGACTGTCGTTAAATTACGGCTATTCCATCTCCAAAGAAAAATACGGAGAATGGGAGTACGACGAAAAATGGAAACCTGTCGCCGTATCCACCGTAAGCATTAGCTGGCTAAGAGCAATCTACAGGGCGCAAAGCAGGCTGCATAAGGGTCTCGACCTCAGTTGTCCGGTACTGGTCATGCGTTCCGATAAGTCGGTTAAGGGTAAACGCTGGTCGGACAAATTCAGGAAAGC
>JAISDR010000074.1 GCA_031264645.1 Prevotellaceae bacterium
TGTCTTAAAGAAATTATAATTTTTCAGCTTTATAAAATTTAACACAGATTGTGATTTTTTTACCCATATTTTTGTTCCGGAAGCTATCTCAAACATTTTATTATCTATGCTTAAAACGGCATTTCCCTTCCTTGTAAGCACCTCTACAAGTATTTTTGAAGTGTCGGACATCACGACAGGGCGGATATTGAGATTGTGGGGAGCAATCGGCGTTATGATAAAATTGTGCGTATCGGGCAGCATCAGGGGACCTCCCGCGCTTAATGAATATGCCGTCGAACCCGTTGGCGTCGATATCAGCAGACCGTCCGACCAGTACGACGACAGTAGCTCATCGTTCACTTTGACAGTGGTTTTAATCATTGTCGGATTGTTTCTCTGCACTGTTACTTCATTCAGGGCATTGGAGATAAATTCCCCGTTTTCTCCAAGATATACGCTTATCAGACTTCGTTTTTCTATTGAATAATTATGTTCAAACAGATTTTCAAGCGCCGGCTCAATCTCGTTTGCAGGCACTTGCGCAAGGAAACCCAATCGTCCGAAATTTATGCCCAGGATGGGAATATTGTGTTCTACAGAAAATTGCGAGGCTTCCAGAAATGTGCCGTCTCCTCCTGCGCTGAGCAGGCAAAGTATATCGCCATCAAGATCTTTCGCCGAAGTAAAACGCTCGCATTCAACAGACATATTGAGTTTTTCCTGTAAATAGAGCAGAAAAGGCTCATAGATATGCAGCGTCGCCTTTGTTTGCAGAAATTCTATTAATGTCTTTAATTTTCCAGTGTTATCCACTCCCGAATACCGTCCATATATCCCTATCTTCATTTGTTCCATAAACAGGCATTTACAGACGAAAAACTACATTACAAAAGTGTCGCTGATAGATTCGGAATTGAAAACTTTACGAATTATATCGGCAAATAAATCGGCAACGGACAGTACTTTTATTTTGTCTTTGCATATTATATGATTCCCGTTCAGAGGAATAGTATCGGTTATTATAACTTCCTCCAAAGGCGAGTCCTGTACTTTCTGATATGCAGAGCCTGAAAACAGGGCATGCGTAGCCATCGCTCTCACACTTAAAGCCTTTTTGTCCATCATCATCGCTGCCGCTTTTGTAATAGTTCCCGCCGTATCAATCATATCGTCCATTATAATGACATTTTTGCCGCAGACATTTCCGATAACAGTCATGTCCCCGACGACATTGGCTTTTTCACGCGACTTATGACATATTATAACGGGACAGTCAAGAATTTTTGCGTATGCGCTCGCTCTTTTTGCTCCGCCCATATCCGGCGCTGCTATAGCTAAATTGCCGAGTTCCATATTCTTTTCAATGAAAGGCAAAAACAGCGAACTTGCGAAAACATGATCCACCGGAACAGAGAAGAATCCCTGTATCTGGTCTGCATGCAGGTCTAAAGTCATAACGCGGTCAACTCCCGCGGTAACCAGAATGTCGGCTACAAGTTTTGCTCCTATAGAGCAGCGCGGTTTGTCTTTCCTGTCCTGCCGCGCCCAGCCAAAATACGGCATGACAGCCACGATTTTGTATGCCGACGCTCTTCGTGCAGCATCAATCATCAGAAGTAATTCCATTAAATTGTCGCTCGGAGGAAAAGTGGACTGTATGATAAATACAGTCGCTCCGCGAACACTTTCATCGTATGACGGCTGAAATTCGCCATCACTAAAGTCCATAATGGACGAAGCGCCAAGTTCTATTCCATAACTTTTGGCGATATTTTTTGCCAAATATTTACTGCCTCTTCCGGCAAAAAACTTTATAACATGGTTTACAAGCATCCCGTTTATTTTAAGAGGGCAAATTTAAATCATTATTTCCAAATCCCCCCACAATTTTATTTCTTTTAGATTTTTTTTCAAGTGAATATTCTGGAAAACAATAATTTATTTGCGGAAAAAAATTATAGCTGCTTCAATCGAAAAACCTCCTTAAGGCAGGAAATTTTACATGGAAATTCACAAAAGCGTAACTTATCTGTCAATATTTCTTCCTCTCCCCTACCCTACTCTACCCTGCTCGATTTTTTACAGAAAACGAAACGCCTGCAATTTTTTTTCGCAATATGGATATTTTTTGTATTTTTGCGCCGCCATTTGGCAATGGTCCGGTAGCTCAGCTGGATAGAGCAACAGCCTTCTAAGCTGTGGGTCTTGGGTTCGAATCCCAACCGGATCACCACACAAAACGCCAGTGATTTGTACAACAGATTGTTGGCGTTTCTGTTTTTCCGGAATTTGATGAATATCAATAGAAAACCGTTTACCTGCCGCCACAAGCCTTTTAAGACTTGCATGCAAAATATAACAGTTTTCGGGCAAACACTAATTAACAGCAGGAAATTTTGAACATAAATCAAGAGAACTTGTTCTTATTGTATAAAATTATCAGTGTGTTATGAGAGAATTTGCCCACTATTCGTTCAGACGTATTTTCAAACAGTCCATAGTTTATGGAGTGGCATTGGGCAGTTTTCTGGAAATAATGAATATTCTGGATTACACTCTTGGTTTTCAGGAACAGTCTCAAGTTGTCAATAATGCAAAGTACATGATACGTATTTTTGGACTTTTGTTATGCATCATTATTTTCCGTAAAAGAAGCGGGGGATATATTTCTTTCGAAGAAGCATTCGTATTCAGTCTGTTCACTTTTGTGTTTGCCATGTTCACCTGCGATACGATGGTCTGTATCACATTCAATCTTTATCCGGAACTGTTGCACGGCAAGATAGAAGCGATGAAAGAAGCATTGATGAACGCAGGCGTTTCCAGGCGTCTGGTCAAACTCAGTGCAAATTACGCCTTATGGGAGAAAAATCCTTACTACGTCATTCTTTCATTTGTTATATGGACACTGTTTGCAGGACCAATTCTTTCCTTTATATTTGCATTGATGATGCAAAAAAACAAAGCATCAACGAATTGAAATCAGATACTGGAATTACAACTTCCCTGCCGCATAAAGCGGGTAAATTTTAATATTCTGAAATTCGCCGAAATTCTCCATAGAGCAACGTATCCCGAATGGCTGTCGCTTTTCCGACAGGAACAAAAACATGCTTTGCATCGTGCCTTTTGTCCCCGCCTTCACTTCAACAGGAACAATATTTTGCCCCTGCTGTATCAGGTAATCGACTTCGGCGGCGCTGCCTCCTTTTTCACGCTGCCAGTAGTAAAGTTCGGCAGGCAGGCGGTTGTTTTGCGCTTTTACAAGCTCCGTTCCCACAAACATTTCGGCTAACGCGCCCCTGTTAATTTGCTCGATTTTTTCGTCAAGCAACAGATGGCTAAGGTCCAGGCGCAAAAATCGCTGGTAAATCCCCGTATCAAACAGCATCAGCTTCCGGTAGCGCGGGTTGGTTTCCGCCGCCAGAGGCAAGCCGTTTGCCGAACTGTGCGTGGCGGAATAAACCAGTCCCGCCATCTTCAACAGCTCGATGCTCTCCTTCATTTGCACTTGACTGGCAGAGGTGGCGGCTTTGGAATAAGTGAATTTCTGTCCCGTCTGGGCAACAATTGCCGAAAAAACCTCTTCCAGGCGTGTGGCAGGCACGCGCTGCCGGTATTTGGCAAAATCGTTGAACAGCGTTTCGGTCAGCTCGTCCAAAATATGCTGACAGTTGAGCAGCGAACCGCCCGCTGCATACTCCGACACCACCTCGGGCATTCCGCCAATGACAGCGAAACGCAAAAAAAGTTCCCTTAATTTCCTGTAGACTTCATCCGACAAAGGATTTTGAGGCGTCGCAGCGTTCAATTTTTCGAGTAAAATACTCCGCTCCATCGCCACTAAAAATTCCTCGAACGAAAACGGGTACATATACATGGAACGCACTCTGCCTACGGCATAGGAAGGAATTTTCTGCAAGGCAAA
>JAISDR010000213.1 GCA_031264645.1 Prevotellaceae bacterium
CCCAGCAGGGCTATGCCTCTCAGCGAATCCAGTATCCGGTAGCGTCCGGTGCGTGTTACAGGTACGATTATGTCCTGCGAAAATTGAGTCTGCATTGATAATTAACTGATAATTATTTATTATAACCTTAGCGCTTTCTATAGATACCGTGCTTTTTTCCGCGGCAAAGGTAATATTTTTATTATATAAACCGAATTTGATTTGAATAACAGTTTTTAGATACACAGCTTAACAAAAAGCTCTGAAAGAGCGATATCATTAGCACAGTGGCAACGCCCTGTGTGGAAAATGTACCCTCACCGTTAAACCCTAACAGGGTGTAATCAGTTTTGTTTCATTTGATTACGCCCTTACATCATTGCCGTCAGCTTCAGCTGACGGATAAGAAAATGCAGGGCTAAAGCCCAAAGACAGGATGTTCAAAAAGTTCCGTCAGCTAAAGCTGACGGCAATATTTTATCACAAGATATTAAGAAAACAGTCAATTTATTCCACAACAATTCCTAAGAGCGCTGGCGTGCCAGCCAACTCTTAGTTCTTAACTGTAAAAGGCATTACCTTGCGCCGTCAGTTTTTTATGGCTCGCAGATTTTTTTTTTATTGTTTTTGAAAAAAACATTAACTTTGCATCCTAAAAGTCGCAATTTGCGGGCTTTTAACTAAACAATAATGAAATGAGAGTTTTTTGTACGATTACTTTGATGTTGGTTTCCCTGTTTGCTGCAGCGCAGATAGAGGAAAAAATTGAATGTGAGGAGATTGTTAACGCCATAAAGAATGCTCAGGCAACGGAACTGTCTCCCTATCTGGCAAATTCGGTCGAATGTGACATATTCGGCAAGAGCAATGTGTATAGCAAAGCCCAGACCATACAGGTGATGAAAGATTTCTTTACTCAAAATAAGCCAAAGCAATTTACTGTAAATCATCAGGGCGGGCAGGGCGAAACAAGGTTTTTCATAGGCACGTATAAGACCATCACCGGAAAAAAGTACCGGATAACATGCCATGTCAAGAAGGAAACCGGTAAAGATGATATGCTTAGACAAATCAGAATTGAAGATAATACCGACAAGTAGGGACAGGGCATGTCCTTGTCCATGCATCCCTTCAATATTTTTATTTTTTAAAAATATCTTACTTTTGTCCCCGTTTATTGTTTATTGGATTGGATTTTCAACGGAGTTGAAGATTTTGTATTAATTAATTTGTTGTTTTTTATGGAAAAACAATCTATAGAAACGGAAGACATCGTAATCCGTTTTTCAGGCGATTCCGGAGATGGGATGCAGTTAACCGGAACGCTTTTTGCCGATACAGCCGCTTTTTCAGGCAGCGGCGTCTCTACTTTTCCCGATTTTCCTGCTGAAATTCGCGCTCCACAGGGGAGTCTTGCCGGCGTTTCGGGCTTTCAGGTTCATGTCGGGAGCGGCGAAATCAGGACTCCCGGAGACTTTTGCGACGTTCTTATCGCCATGAATCCTGCCGCACTGAAGTCCAATGCACACTGGACAAAACCCACGTCAAGCATAATTGTCGATTCCGACCTGTTTACCGAAAAAAACATCGAAAAGGCGGGAATCAGGGGCGCGGATATTTTTGAGGCGCTGAAACTGACTGACAGGCACATAATATACGCCCCGATAACGACGCTCACAAAAGAATGTCTTGCCGGTTCCGAACTCGACAATAAATCCAAACTGCGGAGCAAGAACATGTTCGCTCTCGGAATATGCTTCTATCTGTTCAATCAGCCGCTGACTTATGCCGAAAAGTATTTCGAAAGCAGATTCAGGAAAAAGCCTCAGTATATCGAACCTAACAGGCTTGTATTGAGGGGAGGATACAATTATGCAGCCAATATACAGGCGATTCCGAACACGTACAGGATAAAGGTCTCGAATCCCAAAAAGGGACTTTACAGGAACATACACGGAAATCAGGCTACTGCATGGGGCTTGATTGCCGCTTCCGAAAAATCGGGACTGCCGCTGTTTTGCGGCTCGTATCCCATAACTCCCGCCACGGGAATTTTGGAAGAACTTGCGATAAGGAAAGATTTGGGAGTAAAAACCCTTCAGGTCGAGGACGAAATCGCCGGAATCTGTACCGCCATAGGAGCCGCATTTGCCGGAAATCTTGCCGTTACGACGACCTCGGGACCGGGCTTGTCGCTGAAATCGGAAGCTCTGGGTCTGGCTGTCATGGCAGAACTGCCGGTGGTGATTGTCGACGTGCAGCGGGGAGGACCGTCTACCGGATTGCCCACCAAGACAGAGCAGTCGGACCTCTCGCAGGCTCTCTGGGGACGCAACGGGGAATGTCCGCTAATCGTAATGTCGGCGCAGTCGCCCGCCGACTGTTTCGGTAAAGCGTTTCTGGCGGCGAAGC
Source organism: Prevotellaceae bacterium (assembly GCA_031264645.1). Classification (GTDB taxonomy): domain Bacteria; phylum Bacteroidota; class Bacteroidia; order Bacteroidales; family UBA932; genus JAIRLF01. Next base: position 2,392 of record JAISDR010000213.1, read on the forward strand.
TCGCACTGGAACACATGACGCCGGTAATCCTGCTTTCCGACGGTTTCATTGCAAACGGTTCGGAGCCGTGGCTGATTCCCTCGACCGCGGATTTTCCCGACATAAAGCCGCCGACAGTTCCCGAAGGTACAGCCGGTTACATGCCGTACGCAAGGGATGCGGAACGGCTGGCGCGATTCTGGGCAATCCCCGGAACGCCGGGTCTGGAACACCGCATCGGAGGTCTGGAAAAGGATTCCCTCAAGGGCTCGCCATCTACCGACCCTCAAAATCACCAGCTTATGGTTGACACAAGAGCGGCGAAGGTAGCCAGAGTCGCCGATTTCATTCCCGAACAGGAAATAATCGGAAACAGCGAGGGCAATCTGCTTGTCGTGGGCTGGGGAGGCACATTCGGGCATCTCTATACTGCTGTAAGTCAAATGCAGGCAGAAGGCAAAGACCTCAGTCTGGCGCACTTTAACCACATCTGTCCGCTTCCAAAGAATACGGAAAGCATATTCGGGAAATTCAGGAACATCATAGTTTGCGAACTCAATTCGGGACAGTTCGCCAATTATCTGAGAATGAAATATCCGCATACCGTTTTTCAACAGTATAACAAGGTGCAGGGCTTGCCTTTCACGGTGATTGAGCTTGTGGAAAAGTTTAATTCATTATTATCAAAACAGATAAAAGACGTTTTATGACAACAAAATACGCATCACAGGATTTTAAGAGCGATCAGGAAGTTAAATGGTGTCCGGGCTGCGGCGATCATGCCATACTTGCCGCCGTTCAAAAGGCTTTGCCGGAGGTCGCCGAAATACTCGAATACAAAAAAGAGCGCTTCACTTTTGTTTCGGGAATAGGCTGTTCCTCGCGCTTTCCATATTATGTTAATACTTACGGATTTCACGGCATCCACGGGAGGGCGGCGGCTATTGCCACGGGAATCAAGGTGGCGAATCCCGCTCTCAGCGTCTGGCAGATAACGGGCGACGGAGACGCTCTGGCAATCGGCGGAAATCACTTTATCCATGCAGTCAGAAGGAATATTGACCTGAACATCATACTGTTCGACAATCAGATATACGGCTTGACCAAGGGACAGTATTCTCCCACGTCGCGGCTCGGCACGGTTACAAAAACGTCTCCTTTCGGGACGGTGGAGCACCCTTTTGTTCCGGGAGAGATAGTTCTGGGCGCCCGCGGCACGTTTTTTGCACGTACGCTCGACTCGGACGTCAAGCTGACCGCCGAATGTCTTGTCGCTTCGGCAAGGCACGATGGAACTTCCGTTACGACGGTACTGCAAAACTGCGTGATATTCAACGACGGAATTCACAGGGAATATGCCGACAGGGAGGTCAGGGACGAGCGCACGATTGTTTTACATCACGGAGAGCCAATGATATACGGCAAAAACAGGGACAAGGGTCTGATGATTGATTACGAGAATCTAAGCTTGAAGTCGGTAAAAATCGGGGAAAACGGTATCACGGAGAAGGACATACTGGTTCACAATATGGAAAATCCCAATCCCGGAATACACATGATGCTGGTTAACATGAAGTTTCCCGACTTTCCCGTGGCGCTCGGAGTGATAAGGGCGGTAAAGGATTCGACATACGACGACAATGTGCGCGAACAGATAGAACGAAGCCGCCAGCACCCTGTCTGCTCAAGCGTCGACGATTTGCTGAGAAGCGGCTCGACATGGACGATTGAGTGAATTATGAATTATGGTAAGATGAATAATAAAATGAAAAATAAGATGAAAAAAGAGTATGAACTGCAAAAGCATGTGAACCTCACGGGTATGCTTTGTTTACTGTGCCTGTTTTTTTCGTGCAGTCACAGGGATGAAAAACCTCCGCTGAAAACAAGGACTGTTATTGTCTATATGGTTGGCGACAATACCTTAAACTCTTATGTAGAGGAGGATATAAACGAAATGGAACGCGGATGGAAAAACAGTTTCGACGGCGACCTGATTGTTTATGTCGACCAGACACGGGTCAGCCCGTATGTGTTGAAAATCTCCAGCGACAGGTCAACGGATATTGTTTCCAAAGAAGTGATGAAATATTCCGAACAGAATTCGAGTTCGATAGAAGTCATGGAAAAGGTAATTTCGGATATAAAAAGCATGTATCCGGCAAAGTCGTACGGCTTGGTACTCTGGTCTCATGCCAATGGCTGGTTTCCGGCTTCGACCTCGAGAATCAGCAAATCTTTCGGCGACGACGGCGGCGCAAGCATGAATATCCCGGACCTTGCCGGGCTGACGGGAAAATACGACTTCTTTCTTTTCGACGCATGCGACATGATGGGCGTCGAGCCGGTATACGAACTGCGGAATAATGCCGACTATATCATCGGCTCGGTTACCGAAATTCTGGCGGGCGGTTTCCCCTATAACGATATTCTGGAGTTTCTGTTTGAGGAAAATGCAGACCTTGCTTCCGCGTGCCGGAAATTCATGGAACTCTACAGGTCATATTCCCGTCCCGATATGCAAACGGCGGCGCTGTCGGTCGTGAAAACCGAAGATATGGACAATATCGCTTCCGTGTCGAGAAGCCTGATTCAGAAATACAGGGACAATATTGGAAATATCGACGTATCGCAAATCCAGAAATACGATTCGAACGACGTTACGCTGATTTTTGATTTCCTTGACTTTATGGAGAATATCGCCGGGGACGACCCCGAACTGCAGACTTTGCGCAGGCACCTGCAATCTGCCGTCGTATTCGAAGACCATACTCCCTGGATACTCAGTGAGTTCGAAATAAAGAGAAGCTGCGGGCTGAGCTGTTATATTCCGGGACAAAACATGAATCTTGACTATGCATACAGAAACACGTCGTGGTACAAAACAGTCTACAACAATTAACAATTAAAATGCTGACTGTACTTCATACTGCTGACTGGCACATCGGACAGAATTTCTACGGATACGACCGTAAGGACGAACACCTGTTTTTCTTCAACTGGCTGAAAGGGCAAATCCGGGAACGGCGTGCGGACGTCCTGCTCGTCGCCGGAGACATATTCGACAGCCCGAATCCTTCGGCTGAATCTCAAAAAATCTACTACAGGTTTCTGCATGAAATAAGCGGGGAAAATCCCGGTCTTCAAACGCTTATCATTGCCGGAAACCACGACTCGGCGGCGCGTCTCGAAGCTCCGAACCCCCTGCTCGAAGATATGAACATAATCGTTAAGGGACTTGTAAAGCGAACGCAGGACGGGGAAATTGACTGTCGCGACCTGCTGGTTCCGCTCACAAAAAACGGAGAAACTGTCGCATGGTGCATTGCCGTTCCGTATCTGCGCCAGGGAGATTATCCTCCGTCGGAAAGTTATGCAGAAAGCATTGAGCTGATGTACAAGGCGCTGTATGCCGAACTGGAAAAGCTTAGGACGCCCGCTCAGGCGCTTATTGTGATGGGACATCTGCAGGCGAAGGACGCCCGCCTGTCTGATAATGACCGTTCAGAACGGACGGTAACGGGCGGGCTGGAGTGTGTGCCGGCGGATATTTTCTCCGGCAGCGATATCGGATATGTGGCTCTGGGACATCTCCACAGATGCCAGGCGGTTGCCGGATACGAGAACATACAGTACGCCGGAAGTCCCCTGCCGATGTCTTTCGTCGAAAGAAACTACGCGCAGGGAATCAATCTACTGACATTCAAGGACAGTAAAATCGAAAGGATGGAACGGATAAGTTTCGATTCGCCGGTCAAGCTGCTCAGTCTGCCGTTCGAGCCGGAACCTTTGGACGATGTTCTGTACGCGATAGCCGGACTTCCCGACGGGGAGGTAACATTCCATTCTCCCTATCTCGAAGTCAAGGTCTTGCTGACCGAACCCGAGCCTTCAATCCGCTACCGTATCGAAGACGCTCTGAAGGGAAAATCCGTGAAGCTCGCCTGCACTACTTCCCACAAACTTTTTTCGGACGAAAAGATTCTGAAGAAAATCGAATATAACGACTTGAAAAAAATCTCCCCCATGGAAATAGCAGAAATCACTTACCGAAACCAGTATAATGACGACATGCCCGAGAATATCAAAAGCCTCCTGCAAAGCGTAATACGGGAGGCGGAATCATGATCGCTGCAGAGGTATCGGTTTTTTAGCCTATCTTTGTCGCGATAAAAATGAATAATGAAACGGATAAATGAGGTTCGAGAGGATAAAGAACGATAGCAAAACAGACGCAAGAACAGGCAAAATAACAACTGCTCACGGAATTATAAACACGCCGGTTTTTATGCCCGTGGGAACTGCCGGAACGGTGAAGGGCGTCTTTCACAAAGAACTTGAAAATGATATAAAAGCGCAGATTATTCTGGGAAACACATACCATTTATATCTGCGTCC
>JAISDR010000297.1 GCA_031264645.1 Prevotellaceae bacterium
CCGCCTGCTCAACGTTCCCGGACTTGCCGCTGCCGCACGATACGCTTACGCTTACAAGCGCCGCAAGAATCAGCGTGTTTAATTGAAAATGAAAAATGAAAAATGAAAAATTGGCGCGATGCACGGACGGTTTTCCAGTACACGGGAAAGTCCTCCGGAAGTTTTGGAAAGCTTGCCTGATGTTTAGGAAAGTGTCCCACAACTTGTGGGAAGGTTTCCTAATGCTTAGGAAAGTGTCCCACAACTTGCGGGAAGGTTTCCTAACACTTAGGAAAGTGTCCCACAACTTGCGGGAAGGTTTCCTAATACTTGGGAAAGTCTCCAGAAACGTTTGGGGAGCTTGCCTAATGCTTAGGCAAGGTTTCTCAACATGCGGAAAAGTCTCCTGCTCTTTTTTATTATATAACATCTCACAAATTTACACAGTATAATTGCTATTCGTCTCTCATTGCCTCGACCGGAGATATTTTCACGGCTTTCAGCGCCGGATACAGACCCGCGAGGACGCCGGACACAATCAGTACAAGCATCGCGCCGACGGCTATTCCCACGTCAACCGTCGGGTTTTTAAATATAAGCGCCATCTGGAATCCCTCCGCGTTTTCGAGAATCGAATTGACCGCCTCGCCGAATCCCACGCCCGCGAACATGCCGAAGTATCCGAAAACGGACGTGATTACGGCGGATTCCATCAGTATGCTTCCGAGTATCGCCGAGGGTTTAGCTCCCAGCGCCTTCCGTATGCCGAACTCCCGCGTTCTTTCCCTTACGGTGATAAGCATGATGTTGCTGATGCTGATTATTCCCGCCAGCAGCGTCCCGATACCTATAATCCATATAAAGAGTGAAATTCCGTTGAATATTCCCATCGTTTCCAGATAGTTTTCCAGACGGTTCCATATCCCTATCGGGCGACGGTCGTCGGGGTCGAAGGTGTGGAGGACGGACAGTTTTTTCCTCAGCTTCTGCTGAAACTCCTGATTGTCCTCCTTTGTCTCCAGACCCTTGACGGTAAATCCGATGTCGTTTATTCCCCATCCTTTGTTGTAGAGCATCTGGGCGGTGCTGAAGGGGATGTATGCGCTCTGGTCGTTGCCCATTTCGTCCGACTTGTAAACGCCGATTACCGTATAGTTCAGTCCGCTGGCGATAAACTGCTTTCCAAGGGGATCGCCGTCCTGAAAAAGCACTTCGCCGACCCGCCGGTTGATTACCGCGACTTTACGGTGTTCGCGCATGTCCATCTCATTGATGAACCGTCCGGCTGTAACCTTGACCGCATTGATTTCGCGATAGTCGGGACTGACGCCCGTGAAGTCGCAGGACGTGTTGTAGGCGCCGTAGCTGAGGCTGACGGAACTGTTGATTGAGCCGGAGACGTTCTCGGCTTCCGGAATCTGGTTTTTTACCAGATCAAGATCCTTGTTGTCAAGTACGATTCGCCTGCCTTCGGGAAGACCCTTGTAGGGTTTCGAGGTTCTCCTTCCCCAGAACTCCACGCTGTTGACCGCCCTGCTTTCGAAGTTTGCCATGACGCCGTTCTTTATCCCGTTGCCCGCGGCGAGCAGTATGCAGAACATCAGTATTCCCCACGACACGGAAAATCCCGTAAGGAAAGTCCGCATCCTGTTCCTGCGCATGACGCTGAATATCTCAGCCCAGTTGTCGGCGTCAAATATCATCGCGTGCAGGATTGTCTGTTATTGACTCGATTATTCCGTCCCTGATATGGATGATTTTGTCGGTTGCATCGGCTACGCTCTGCTCGTGCGTTACGACTATCATGGTCATTCCCCCGCGGTTTACTTCGCGGAGTATCTGTATCACTTCTTCGGAGGTTTTGCTGTCCAGAGCGCCGGTGGGTTCGTCGGCAAGAATCACTCCGGGCTTTGCTATCAGCGCACGCGCTATGGCAACCCGCTGTTTCTGTCCTCCCGACATCTCGCTCGGCAGATGCTCCGCCCATTCTTTCAGCCCCATGCGCTCCAGATAGCCCAGCGCGATGCTGTTGCGCTTCCGGCGGCTCACTCCCTGATAGTACAGCGGCAGGGCGACGTTCTCCATGGCGTTCTTGAAGTTGATGAGATTGAAGGACTGGAAAATGAATCCGATCAGCCTGTTCCTCAATTCCGCCGCCTTCGATTCGCCGAGGTCGCGTATCAGCGTGCCGTTGAGGTAATAGTTGCCGCTGTCGTAAGTGTCGAGTATGCCGAGTATGTTCAGCAGCGTGGACTTGCCCGAACCGGACGCACCCATGATGGATACCATCTCTCCCCGCTCTATCACAAGGTCGATGCCTTTCAGTACGTGTAGCGGCGCCCCGCTGTAATAGGATTTGTTTATCCGCTCTAATCTTATCATCTGTTCTTTCCTTTATGCCTGTGCAGTGTTCTCCTGCCGGTCTTTGCCGTAATATCATTTACATAGACGAAGTATACCGTATTTTGTTACATGGCGAATGAAAATTTTTTCCGCTGTCGCGACAGCCGGCAACTGTCGCACATAACAGCGGGACACGGCAAACGGTCTCCATCTTTTTATGAATGCATTATATAAAGGTACTGTTTACAGCGAACTGCATACATCCTTATTTGCCTTCGTCAGCCTGTCTTCTTCCATTTTAATGACTTTCCGGTCGTATGTCATCAGTCCGTTTACCTCTCCTTCGACGTCTGTTGTCTGGGTGTAAACGGCAGCCGAATATCCGCGCTTAATGGTCTCCTTCAGCATTTCGGCGTATTTGACATACTCGTCCGTAACTTCTTTTGAGTTTTTGAACTGTACATATCCCCAGTTTCTGTCAGCCTGCCACAAATGCCCTTCAACGGCAAGACCGATACCGCCAAATTCGCCCAGGACATTTACCTTTTGAGTATTAAGCAGCGTTATGCGCGGATTCGGATAGTGATGTATGTCCAGTATGTCCCCGGCTTCGGGGTAATGATTCCCGCCGCTGGCAGGATTAACCAGACGCGAAGGGTCATAGTTTTTTGTCCATGCGGCAATTTCGACACATTTAAACTGTCCCCACGATTCGTTGAAAGGCACCCATACGACTACGCAGGGATTGGGTTTCAGGAGATCGATTATTTCTTTCCATTCCTGACGAAAGTTTGCCTCGGATTCAGCCGGTCGAACAGCTTCCTTTCCGTCGAAGAACTGATGCATCTGCCAGTGCGGGGAGTTTCCTCCGCTCGGCATGTCCTGCCATACGAGTATCCCGACACGGTCGCAGTGGGTATACCAGCGCGCGGGTTCCACTTTGACGTGCTTGCGTATCATGTTAAATCCAAAGTCTTTTGTCTTTTGTACGTCATACAGCAGAGCCTCGTCGGTCGGCGCCGTGTACAAGCCGTCGGGCCACCATCCCTGATCCAGGGGTCCGAGCTGGAAATAATCCTTGTTGTTCAACTGCATGCGCATAATTCCATTTTTGTCGGCTTTAGCGGATATTTTACGCATGGCGGCATATCCGGTAACTTTGTCCAGCGCTTTCCCGTTTTCGTACAGGCTGATTTCGAGGTCGTACAGGAAGGGAGATTCCGGCGACCAGAGTTTCATGTCCGGAATCGGAATGCTGTACTGCTGTCCGGCGGCAAATTTGGCTGTGGCGACTGTCCTGCCGGCGTCCCTGACCGAAACTTCGACTATGTCGCCGGCAGAAGCATTCGCCACGCAAACGTTTACGGACAGCTGCTTTGTGTCGATATTGGCTGCCGGAACGATTGCCGCGATATGCTTTTTTGCGACCGGCTCAATCCATACTGTCTGCCAGATGCCCGATACGGCAGTGTACATTATTCCCTCGGGTTTGTTGACCTGTTTCCCTCTCGGCTGGAAACTGTCGTCCGTGGGATCCCATACTTTGACGACAAGCTTCTGTTCGCCCTGCGTCAAATACGGGCTTATGTCAAATGAAAAGGGTGTGTATCCGCCCCTGTGTTCCCCGATCTTGACGTCGTTTAAAAATACTTCCGCTCTCCAGTCAACCGCCCCGAAATGAAGGAGGACGGATTTTCCTTTCCATGCCGAAGGGACTGTGAATGTACGCCTGTACCACAGCTCGCTGTCTTTCCCGAGCTTTTTTTCTACTCCCGACAGGTTGGATTCAATGGCAAAGGGTACCAGTATCTTGCCGTCGAATTTGTCCGGCGCCGCAGCTCCAAGCGGCAATATGGCATAATCCCACAGCCCGTTAAGATTATTCCACTGTTTGCGCTCCATGACGGGACGCGGATACTCCGGCAATACATTTTCCGGATTCACTTCACTCGCCCATTTTGTTCTTATCCTGTCCGCAGACGGATTCCACTGGGCAAAACTCGCAACAGATATTAAAACAAATGCTGCTGAAATTAAATTTACTCTATTCATATACTATAATTTTTTACTATAATTTTTTACTATAATTTTTACAAGTTATTTATTATTCATTCACTGATAAATCACGAGCGCAAATGTAGTATAAATATTTATATCGCGACAAAAAACTTTGCCGTTTTGAAAATAATGACAAAAATGCGTATGGTAATGTGTAAAAAATAAGACGACAATCAATAGATAAACAAACCTCATTACTATTTAGTTATAGAACTATATAATTATTAATTACCTGTAATTCATTCAAATAAAATAGGTGGAAAACTTCAATAATTAATTAATTACAGTTTCAGCGATATTCCCATTACGAACGGATAAACCTGCGGACCCTCATTTTTGGAGAAAAGAGGGCTGACATAATAGTTTGCGTACAGTGAAAGATAGCGGAATCCGGCGCGCATTGAATAGCCGTA
>JAISDR010000011.1 GCA_031264645.1 Prevotellaceae bacterium
TGTACTTTTGCGCCGTGAATTTAATATTATACAGATATGAAGACAATGATTCCGTTTATTTTATGTTTGCTGGTTTGTGCCTGTGGCAGTCGGCAGACAGCGCAACAGGAGCGTATTTCCGATTTTGTTGATCCGTTTATTGGCGCTACTACTGTGGGTTTTGAGGCTGGAAAGACTTTCCCCGGCGCGGCATCCCCTTTCGGGATGGTACAGTTAAGTCCCAACACGGTTACCGGAGGCGACAACGGCAGCGGTTACAGTTACGAGAATACGACCATCGAAGGTTTTGCGATGACGCAAATGAGCGGTATCGGCTGGTATGGCGATCTGGGCAATTTCCTGACAATGCCAACAACCGGCGAGCTTAAAGTCGTTGCCGGAAGGCAGGAACATCCGGAAGCCGGCTACCGTTCGCGATACGACAAGGCAAGCGAGACGGCAAAAACCGGTTACTATTCCGTGCGCCTGACCGATTATGACATCCTTACGGAAGCGACCGTCACGCAGCGCGCCGGGATGCTCCGGTTCACCTATCCGAAAAACGAAAGCTCGCGAATACAGATTGACCTTGCGCGCAGGGTCGGAGGAACATCCACATGGCAAACGCTGAATATCCTTGACGATCGCACCATCTCCGGACGAATGGAATGTACGCCCGAGGGAGGCGGCTGGGGTAACGGCGACGGAAAGGGTCTCTATACCGTATATTACTATGCACAGTTCTCGAAACCGCTGAAAAATACGGGCGTATGGAGCGCCGATATCCCCGACGGTCAGGCGCGGCGCAGCGGGGAAGTAACCGGCGACGCATATCAGCAGATTGTTGCAGCTTCGCAAATCATCCGCAATGTGAAGAAATACGAAGGCAGGCATCTCGGCTTTTTCACTGAATTTGAGACCTCGGAAAACGAACAGGTCTTGATGAAAACCGGCATATCGTTCGTTAGCGAGGAAGGCGCGCGCAAAAACCTCGAATCGGAAATACCGGACTGGAATTTCGACAAGGTATGCGAACAGACCCGCGCGCTCTGGGATAAGGCGCTGGGACAAATCACCGTCAGCGGGGGAACGGATGCGCAGCGTACAATTTTCTACACCGCCCTGTATCACACAATGATTGACCCGCGCATGTTCAGCGATGTAGACGGGAAATATGTTGGCGGCGACCGTCGGATACATACAAGCGGATCGTTCCACAAGCGGACGATATTCAGAGGCTGGGACGTCTTCAGAAGCCAGATGCCGCTGCTGACCATCATCTCGCCCGATGTTGTGAACGACATGATTAACTCGCTCGTAACGCTTGCCGAAGAAAGCGGCGAGGGCTATCTGGAACGCTGGGAGCTTCTGAACGCATACAGCGGCTGCATGCTTGGAAATCCAGCCATCTCCGTCATTGCCGACGCATACGCCAAAGGTATTCGCGGGTTCGATGCGGAAAACGCATGGAAATATTCGGTGGCGACAACCGAACGTTTCGGTAACGAAAAGCTTGGACATTCAAACAGCATCTCAAGCACGCTCGAACATGCGTATACCGAATGGTGCATGGCTGAATTTGCACGGCTGCTGGGAAAAACGTCCGAAGAGGAAAAATATCTCAAGCTGTCGCAATCGTACCGGAATATCTGGGACGACAAAGAGATGCACTGGTTTCGTCCTAAGAAAAGCGACGGTTCTTTCGAGCCTATGCCTCCAAAAGGACGCTTGCAGCATGATTACGGTTGCGCCGAATCCAATCCGTACCAGCAGGGATGGTTTGTCCCGCACGATGTGGACGGAATGGCGGAACTGATGGGCGGAAGAGAAGCTGCCGTCGCCGATCTGGACACTATGTTTACAAATACGCCCGCCAATTTCCTCTGGAACAATTTCTATAACCATTCCAATGAGCCGGTACATCATATTCCCTTCCTGTACAATCGCCTCGGAGAACCCTGGAAAACCCAGCGCTGGACGCGATTCATCTGCGATCATGCATACAAAACGGGAATAAACGGCTTGATCGGCAACGAAGACGTCGGGCAAATGTCGGCATGGTATGTGCTGGCGGCGAGCGGGATTCATCCGGTATGTCCGGGCGAAACGCGCTTTGAACTTACGTCTCCGCTGTTCGACCGCATTGTCTGGAATCTTCCCAACGGAAAAATCTTTACGGTGGAAGTGTCCGGAAATTCACAGGCAAACGTTTATATACAGTCGGCAAAGCTGAATGGACAGGATTATAATCGCTGCTATATCGACTATGCCGATATCATGAATGGCGGCAAGATAGAACTGTTCATGGGTAAAAATCCGAATGTAAAATGGGGATTAAACAATTAACAGTTAATAATTGAATGAAGACAAGAGTTGAAATTACGTGCAGCAACACGGGCACGGTACATGAATATCCTGCGGGAATCACTTTGCATGAGGTATATAATGATATAAAGCCTCAATTATCCTCATCCGTTTTGGCTGCGATAGTAAACAATGAACTGAAGGAGCTGTCGTATGAGCTGTATAATCCCAAGATATTAAAATTCATCGACATAAGCGATCCGGACGGAATGAGAACCTATATTCGCTCGCTGACGTTTCTGCTTCAGGCGGCGGTAAAGCGCGTTTTGCCGGATCACAAGCTTTCCGTACAGCATTCCGTATCCAATGGAATTTACTGCGAAATCGCAAATGGAAAGCAGGGTTTGGATATTTCCGAGATAAACGAACTTGAGGCATACATGAAAGAACTGGTTGCAAAAGATTTGAATTTCACCAAGACTAAAATACCCACTTCCGAAGCTATCGAACTGTTTCTGAACGCCGGATACCGGGAAAAGGCTTTGCTGCTGGAAACGCGGGGAAAATTTTTTACTTCGGTGTACTGGCTGGACGGTTTTCCCGACCATTTCTACGGACCTCTGGTTCATTCGACAGGCTGCCTGAGCAAATTCGGTCTGTCCACTTATTATCAGGGGCTTTTGCTGATGTTCCCCAAACCCGACAAGCCCGATACTTTGCAGGAATATGTTATCCAGAACAAGATGCTGCAAATATTCCGTGAACACAAGGAATGGAACGAGATACTCGGCTCAAAATCAATCGGAACAATAAACAGGGCGATACAGATAGGACACGCTACAAACCTGATTCAGGTAGCCGAAGCCCTTCACGAAAAGAAATATGCCCGCATAGCCGACAGTATTGTCGAGAAAAAGTCGAAAATCGTCTTCATATCAGGACCTTCGTCGAGCGGGAAAACGACTTCGGCAAAGCGCATAGCCGTGCAATTGCATGTAGCGAAGAAACGCCCGCACATTGTCGAGCTGGATAACTATTTTGTCAACAGGGAGGATACTCCGAAAGATGAAGCCGGCGAATACGATTTCGAATCCATACATGCAATAGACGTCGAGCTGTTCAATTCCCAGCTGAACGATTTGCTCGAAGGCAGGGAAGTGAATATTCCCCGGTTTGACTTTATTTCGGGGACGCGTAAATTCTGCGATAAGGATAAAATCCGGATGGACGATAATGATATACTTATCATTGAAGGAATACACGGTTTGAATCCGGAACTGACCACCGTCGCCAAAGACAGGATTTTCAGGATATACGCCTCGGCGCTCACTTCCATATCCGTCGATGAGAACAACCGGATTCCAACCACGGACAACCGGCTTGTCAGACGCATAATCCGCGACGCTGCAACACGCGGATATTCAGCCACCGACACGATACGGCGCTGGCAAAGCGTGCGCAACGGCGAAGACCGCAACATCTTCCCCTATCAGGAAAATGCCGACATAATGTTCAACTCTTCACTGATTTACGAACTGTGTATACTCCGGAAATATGTCGAGCCTCTTTTGCGCAAAGTTTCTCCCTCAAGTCCGGAATTTGTCGAAGCCCTGAGACTGCTGAAATTCATCGGCTATTTCGAAAGTATTGACGCCACGGACGAGGAAAACATACCTCCGACCTCGGTTCTCCGGGAATTTATTGGAAAAAGCAGTTTCAATTACTGATATTAGCGTATGTCCGGCTTTTTTCTGAAGGAATGGTTCAGTTTTTTCAATTCCGAAAGATTGGGAATCACCGCTTTGATTGTTATACTGCTGGCGGTTATTATTCTTCCACGATTTTTCCGGAACGACAAACTTTCATCCGAAGACATGGAACGGCTGAAAGGAGAAATGAATGTTTTCCTCGCCGGGATGGAAGATCAGTCTGCTAAAAACAAACACGATACCGTTTTTATCTTTGATCCCAACACGATAGATTCCGCTTCGCTGACGCTTTTAGGTTTCTCGTCCAGACAGGCGAGAAGCATTGTAAATTACAGAAATAAGGGAGGCAAATTTTACAGCAGGGAAAGTTTCGGCAAGTCGTTTGTCGTATCGGAGGAAATGTACACGCGTTTATACTATTATATTGATATTAAGCCGGAAGCCAAAAAGTTTGAAAAAACGGAAAGGAAAAACAGCGGGGATGAAAAACGCAGGGAAATTAAGGAAGTTAAGGAAAGCGCAGAATCCGATAATGCGGGTAAAAAGATATATACGGTAGAACTTAACCGTGCGGATGCAGGTGAATTGCAGAAATTTCGCGGCATAGGGGAATATTACGCAGGGAAAATCGTCGAATACCGCAACAAACTCGGCGGATTCTACAGGGCAGAACAGCTTATGGAAATCAGGGGAATAGATTCTGTCCGTTTTGACATGTTCAGCAAGCAGATTCTTATTGATACTTC
>JAISDR010000039.1 GCA_031264645.1 Prevotellaceae bacterium
GTTCAGGATTTCATTTTCAGGAAGTTTTTTTCTTCAAATTGGGCAGGAAATATGTAATTATCCCGAGCAGAGGCATGTATGCGCATATCTGATAGACGGTTTCGATGCCGTGCAAATCAGCCATTTTACCAAGTATGGCGGAGGCGATTCCGGCGATTCCGAAAGCGAATCCGAAGAACAGTCCCGACACAAGTCCGAGTTTGTAGGGCAATAACTCCTGGGCATATAGCAGGATAGCTGGAAAAGCGGATGAAATAATCAGTCCGATTAAGAAACTCATTACTACAGTCCAGAACAGGCTGACGTGAGGCATAAGCAGCGTAAAAGGCGCCGCCCCGAGTATGGACGCCCAAATCACATACTTGCGTCCGATTTTGTCGCCAAGGGGACCGCCAAGCAAAGTCCCTATTGCTGTAGCTCCAAGGAAAACAAACAGATAGATCTGCGAATCCTGTACGTCGACATGGAATTTTTCAATCAGATAGAAAGTATAGTAACTTGACAGGCTTGCCATGTAAACGTACTTTGAAAAAATCAGCAGCAGCAGGATGCTAATTGAAAAAACAGTCATTTTAATGGGCAATGGCGATTCCGTCCTGACTTTCATAGTCGTATTTTCCTGTTTCAGAATTTGCAGCCTGTTTTTATACCAGCGGCATACGGGGACGGCAACGATGATGGCAATAAGCGATAAAATTGAAAAAAAGGAAATATACTGTCGTCCGTAAGGCGCTGCAAAAAAAGCGACCAGCAGTGGACCTATAGCTCCTCCGAGATTTCCTCCTACCTGGAAAAGAGACTGCGCCATCCCGCGTTTTCCGCCGGAGGCGATAGACGTCAGTCGCGAGGCTTCGGGATGCAGCGTGGACGAACCTATCCCGACCATGAAAACCGAACACATCGCCCAGACAAGAGTCGTGGAAAAAGCCAGCGATATGAATCCGACCAAAGTGAAACATGTCCCTATGGGCAATGACCAAATGTAAGGACGCCTGTCATAAAATAAGCCGATAACCGGTTGAAATACGGACGCCGATATTTGATATACAAGAGTAATCAGTCCAATCTGGCTGAAACTGAGCGCCAAATCATCCTTTAACAGAGGATAGGTCGCTGTAACAGCAGACTGCAATGCATCATTTAGTCCATGTAATATACTTAAGCTCAGCAATATGCCAATTGAAGGCGCAACTACTTTCTGTTTCATAACCGGCGCAAAGATAATCTAAATTTACTTGAACCCCTACAAAGGACGGCGGCGTCAGATCTTTTCAAGATATTCGCCCGGAATATAAGTTGTTGCTACCGAGAATAATCCTTCCAGTCTAACTACTACTCTCTTATGTCCCTTTACACGGATCAGTTCGCCTTCAATTCCGATAAAGTCGCCTTTAATAACCCTGACACGGTCGCCATTTTTCAGTTTGGCATTGGGTATTTTCAGTATGGAATCCGAATAATCCACCAGAAACATGAAATCCTGCATTTGCTTGTCGGGAATAATCTGGAATCTTTTAGTATCATTATTCTGTATGTATGATACGATGAAGCCCGATTTGTCGGGAATAGAAACGGCAGTCGAATAGTCGGTATTGACAAAGATCAAACAGGAAATCACAGGCTTCTCTTTCTGAATCCTTTTACCCTTTCGTTCTTTGAACACTGTTTGAAAAGGAATAAAGTGCTTTATCCCTTCCTTTTCCAAAAAATTCTTAATCAACTTTTCGGTTCGATATTTTACTCGTGCAGCATACCAGTGTTCAATATTATATCCCATTTACTTAGTTAAAAAAACGCACAAAAATACATTATTTCCCCCAATCTTCATAGCGCATCAAAAAAGATATTAACGCATGCAACGATTTTACATTTTATTGCGTCTATAAATACAGATTTAAATGGCAAAATGTATTCTATGCAATGTGATTATTAGATTATGAATTATTTAGCGCACATATATCTTTCGGGTAACGACAAGTTGCTGATGATAGGAAACCTCATAGGAGATACCGTAAAAGGTCGCAAGTATGAAGGTTTACAGCCTGTTGTCCGCAAAGGCGTGCTTATGCACAGAGCTATTGACGATTTCACGGACAGACACCCTGTAAACGCGAAAATCAGAAAACTGTTGCATCCGGAATTTGGAAAGTATGCAGGCGTTTATCTTGACATGTACTACGATCATTTTTTAGCGGCTGGATGGAACGACTTTTCCGAAATACCGCTGATGAAATTCTGTACCGGATTTTACTTTGATGCGCTGTTCCATTTTAAATATCTGCCATACAGGATAAGAGTTTTACTGTATATGTTCATAGCCAGGAACCTTCTGAAAGGTTACGCGAATCTGGACAAGTTTGAGGGAGCTTTGGAATATATGCACAAACATTCGAATCTGCCAAGAACAGGCAGGGATGCGGTTGAATGTCTGAAAAGCAATTACGACGTTCTGAAAGACGCATTCTACGAGTTTTTTCCGCTGCTGGTGAACCATACCAGAATATGGCGGGAAAAACATGACGACGTTCTGCAATTGCCGGATTCCTTCCTCGTCAAATATAACAGCAGAATATTGTAGTAAAAATGTATATTGGCTCGTAAAGAAAATGAGAGTATTTTAATTAATACTCTCATTTTGATTAATAATCATTTTCGGAATATCAGACAATCTTCATTTCCGACAGGACGCCATTCATGTTCCGAACGGCTTCGGCGCTCTTGGCGAACAGCGCCTGTTCCGCCTCATTCAGCTTGTAATCGACAATCTTTTCCCATCCGTTCCTGCCCAGAACAACGGGAACTCCCAGGGCAATGTCCTTTTGTCCGTATTCGCCGTCTAAAGCGACGCAGCAGGGCAGCACTCTTTTCTGGTCGCGTATAAGCGATTCTACCAGCGAAGCGCAGGCAGCTCCTGGGGCGTACCATGCCGAAGTACCCAGCAGTTTTGTCAGGGTAGCGCCTCCGACCATCGTATCTGCAACGACCTTGTCCATCTGTTCCTGCGACAGCAGTTCGGAAACGGGTATTCCATTGTATGTGGCAAAGCGGATCAGGGGAATCATGGTTGTATCTCCGTGACCGCCTATCACAAATCCCTGGATTTCGCTTGCCGGCACATTCAACGCCTTGCTGAGGTAGTACTTGAAACGGGAACTGTCCAGCGTTCCTCCCATACCTATCACCCTGTTCTTGGGCAGATTTCCGGTTTTAATAGTCAGATAGCTCATCGTATCCATCGGGTTGCTGATCATAACAAGTATCGCATCGGGAGAATATTTCAGTATATTTTCCGTAACCGACTTGACTATGTTTGCATTAGTCCCTATTAAATCTTCGCGGGACATGCCCGGCTTGCGGGGAATACC
>JAISDR010000053.1 GCA_031264645.1 Prevotellaceae bacterium
TTAAAGCATTGTATATTTTGTATTTGAAAACGATTTTTGCGGCAGGAGTATCGAAATACCTTATTTCGACCAGAGCCTCGTCTCCATATTTCAGAGGCGATTTATACTCGCAACTGATTGATACTATCGGAGTGTAATATCCGTTACGGTAAACGTCTAAATAGGGGATTCCATATTTAATGCCAAATGCTTCTCTTGCGTCTTCAAAAAGATGTACATAATTTCCATGCCACACAACGCCCATGCTGTCTACCTCGCTGAAACGTATTTTAACCCTGACTGTTTCCTTCAATTCCGTTTCAACTATTCTTTTCAGAACCATGACTGTGGCTTATTTGTTATTTTTCCTTTTCCGTCCGCCCTGCATTTTGTTTTTCACGGTATGCTGGGCAGCCTTAAAATCGTTCATTTCCTGATTGATTAACTGGAAATCTATGTGTTTTTGCAGAAGGTCGGCATTTGTGAGTTTCACAGTAACCTTATCGCCAAGGGTGTATGTTATTCCCGACGACTGTCCGACTATCCTGTAATTATCCTCGTCGAAGCAGTAAAAATCGTCTTTCATCGACCTGACAGATACCATGCCTTCAATCTTGGTATCAATAAGTTCTACAAATATTCCCCATTCCGTTACTCCGGAAATCAGCCCGTCGTAGACTTCTCCAATCTTGTTTTCCATAAATTCAATCATCTTGTACTTGATTGAAGCTCTTTCAGCCTCGGCAGCCCGCTGTTCCATGAGGGACGACTGCTTGCACATGTTGTCGTAATAGTCGGCGTCGGCAGACTTTTCTTCGTTGAGATAAGCCGCGAGCAGCCTGTGTACCATCATGTCCGGATAGCGGCGGATGGGAGATGTGAAATGCGTATAGTATGGAAAAGCCAGCCCGTAGTGCCCGATATTGCCGGTCGAGTAAACGGCTTTTGCCATGGAGCGCACTGCCAGCGTTTCTATCAGTCCCGCTTCCGGCTTGCCTTTCACTTCGGACAAAACCTTGTTCATTTCTTTCGACAGGCGGGCGTCGTTGTCTAATTTCATATTGTAGCCGAAGCGCTTGATAAAAGACCCGAAGTTGTTCAGTTTATCGAAATCGGGCTTGTCGTGTATTCTGTAGACAAAGGTTTTCGGTTTCTGACCTGCGACTTTCTTTCCGATTCTTTCTGCAACTTTCCTGTTTGCCAGCAGCATAAATTCTTCCACCAGCTGGTTCGATTCCTTCATTTCCTTGAAATAGACTCTCAGGGGCTTTCCGTTTTCGTCCAGTTCGAACTTGGCTTCTTCGCGCTCGAAAGTTACGGCTCCGTTCTTGAAACGGTTTTTCCTCATTACCTGAGCCAGAAAGTTCAGTTTCAGCAACTCCGGCGAATAATCTCCCTCCCCGGTTTCTATAACTTCCTGAGCCTCCTCGTATGTAAACCTCCGTTTTGAAAGGATAACCGTCCGCCCGAACCATTCGTTTTTGACCGTAGCCCTGTTATCCAGCTCAAATACCGCCGAGAAACACAGTTTTTCCTCATCGGGACGGAGCGAACAGATGAAGTTGGAAAGTCTTTCGGGAAGCATGGGTATGGTTCTGTCAACAAGATATATGGAAGTCGTCCTCTCTTCGGCTTCCCTGTTGATTGCGGAATTACTTTTCACATAATGTGTAACGTCTGCGATATGTACGCCGACTTCCCAGTTGCCGTTCTCCAGGGTGCGTATCGACAGTGCGTCGTCGAAATCTTTTGCATCCCTGGGGTCGATTGTGAATGTCGCGACGTCTCTGAAATCCCTGCGTTTGGCACAGTCGCCGGCTGTTATTTTCTCCGAAATGCGCTGTGCAAGCTTTTCGATATGTTCGGGATAGGAATACGGCAGGTCGAACTCCGCAAGTATTGCGTGCATTTCCACATTTACGTCTCCCGAATCGCCAAGTATGTCAACAACTTTGCCGGTGGGGTTTTTCATTTCCTTTCTCCATTCCACTATGTCGGCGACTACTTTCTGTCCCTTCTGCGCGCCGTTAAGGTTCGACAGCGGAATGAAAATATCGTAGGGCATGTTCTTGCTGTCGGGAATCACGAAGGCATACTTTGACGAGACTTCAATTTTCCCGACAAAAGTACGTTTCGACTTCTCGATAATTTCCACTATTTCGCCTTCCGCGCGGGATCCTTTCTTGTTGAATACCTTTACCTTTACCTTGTCGCCGTGAAACGCATGGTTCATGTTGTGTTCGTATACAAAAATATCATCGGACGATTCGTCGTCCGGAACGATGTATGCAGAACCCTGCTTGGTAATATCGACTTTTCCCGTCATAAAAGTCTCTTCCGGTTCCTTATACTTATACTTGCCCGAAACGGGACTTGTTAAAATTCCGCGCATAACCAGCCCGTCCAGCGTTATCAAAAGCAGTTCGCGCATATCGTTGTCGATATTAATTACAGAAGCAATTTGCTTGTAATTGTACAGCTTTGCCGGGTTTGCTTCGAAAACATTTATGACATTTTGCAAAAAATCTGTTTTGCCTTTGTTTTTTTTACTCATATTAATCAAATTTTTTTATCCGATTATTCTCTAAAATAACTTTATTTTCAAATGCTTGCTTCATAAAGAGCATATCATTTGCCGGCGCAAATGTATAAAAATTATTTGTTTTCCGTGTTTTACGATCAAGTAGGAGAAACGGGATTTTTGTCATACATCCAATAAAAAAGGAGTCCCTTTTTTCCCGTATTTATATATAGGAGCAACGCATAAAAAAATTGAAAATTGGTATTTTTATCCCTAATTTTGGGCGTGGGGGGTGTTGATAACTTTTTTATTATGAATGTATTATAGTTTCCGTAAATTTTGCGACCTTTGCGTCCTAAACTGATATAAAATGCTCCACCCGCGAACGGATACGTGACTTTTTCGTATTGTTTGCTTTCTGTCCGTCCGTCAATGGACGGTTGCGGTAACCTTTTTCACAAACGCAGTTTTCCATTTCCCTGCTTTTTATAATCGCTTCCTGCTCCTTTCCAGCATATGCAGAATCGGCATGCAAAGTTTCTCCATTATCATTTTCATCAATAAGCTGTTCTGTGGCATTACTGTCATGAACTGCTACCGGTGTTACTGAGTATTTGGTTATCAGTTTGCTCTTCCCGTCCTGCTTAACAAAAACGGAACATAATTATTTTTCAATGAATATAACATTTTTACATCCCACCCTTCGGGTTTTGTTTTCCCGGGGTTGGCGAGCATTAATCATTTTTAACGTCAGGGTATTTTGGAATTATAAAACCAAAAAAATTACTATTTTTGCATAATTTTTTATGTATGTGAGATGTAATGATAAATAAATTAACACATTCGGATTATTCCCTCATACTTGACATAGGGAACAGCGCTATCAAATTGTTTGTTGTCAGCGATTTTGAGATACTGTATTCGGCGACGTACTCAAACATAGCCGATCTGGAAAAAATATTCACTCTCTTTCCCGGGATCAAAAACGGAATCTGCTCCGCTTCGGGACGTATACCCTGCGAACTGGAAAGTTTCCTCGCCGAAAGGCTGGAAAACTTTGTCAATTTCTCACCGGATACGCCGATTCCCATCACAAACCTTTACCGGTCGCCCGAAACGCTTGGCAGCGACCGGCTTGCAGCGGCAATAGGAGTAAATCATTTTTTCCCCGACACGAACGTAATGATATTTGATTTCGGCACAGCTATCACAATCGATTTCATAGACAGCGGGAATAACTACCTCGGCGGAAATATTTCACCCGGACTTTCCATGCGTTTCAAATCATTAAATTTTTTTACAAACAGACTGCCTTTGCTGCAAATTCCGGATAAAATTGAGGAAATCGGAACAACAACAAATGAAGCGATTGAAATTGGAGTAGTTCGTGGAATTATCGGGGAAACAATGAATTACATAAGCAAATATCCCGAACATAAAATAATTTTTACGGGAGGGGACTCTTTTTATTTTGCTGTGAAAATAAAAACCCCCATATTTGTATTTCAAAATCCGCTGGTTTTTGGTTTAAACAGGATTTTAAATAGAATATATTTTTAATAAACGTTATATAATGAAAACATTGAAATTTATAGTATTTACACTTTTAATTAGCGTATCGGTTATAAATGTAAGCGCCCAGAGGTATGGAAAAGACAGTATTGAATGCATATTGAACATTCAGGGCTATGAAACTGAATACCGAAGTAAAAATTATGATGCGGCATTACCGCCGTGGAGAGAGGTACTTAGGGTTTGCCCCCCTCAGGCAAGTGAAAACGTATATATACGCGGACTTACCATGATGCGTTATTTGATTGACAAAACCAGCGACCCTGTTTTGAAGGAAGCCAGAATTGATTCATTGCTGATGCTCTATGATAAGCGAATCGAATATTTTAATGTTAAAAACAAGACAGAATTGCTTCATAATAAAGCTAAAGAATTACAGAATTACAGACCCGACGATCATAAAGCCATATACGAGGCTTATAAAGTTGTTATAAAAGATGATAAGGATATTGATTTGATGGCTGTCGCCAGGCTAATGCTGTCCGCGCGCGAACTGTACGAAAAAAAGGATATTTCGCAGGAAGAGTTCACCGATATATATACCAAAATGTCCGATCTTGCCGAACTTCAAGTAAAGGCGTCTCCCGACGATACCGTTAAAATGGCATTGAAAGCGGCTGTTGAAAGCGCGTTCCTGACTACGGACGCCGCCGACTGCGAAAATCTAGTCAAGGTTTTGGGTGCAAGATTCAACGCAAACAAGGATAATGAAGAAACTGTAAGAATGGTTGTAAACCTGCTATCGAAAAAAGAGTGTACCGATACCGAATTATATTACGAAGGAGTGGAAGCGTACAATAAGATAAATCCCTCTCCCGCCGCTTCGTATGGACTGGCTCGCGTATATTATTCCAAAAATGACAGGGAAAAGGCAATGCATTTCTTCAAGGAAGCTACCGATACGGAAACGGACGCGGAAAGCAAATCCAGATATTTCTATGAATTTGGAAGTCTTTTTCTGAAAGACGGGAACAGGAATGAGGCTGTCAACTATGCCAAACGCGCAATTGCTGCAAGTCCGAGAAACGGAAGGGCTTATCTCCTGCTTGGAACGGCTTATGCAGGTTATCAGGGTTGCGGAGACGACGAAGTAGGCAAGCGTGCAATCTTTTGGGTTGCCGTTGACCAGTTTGCCAGGGCGAAACAGCTGGATCCGAGTATCGCTGCCGAAGCAAACAAGAGTATAGCCACATACACTCAGCTTTTTCCAACGACGGAAGATGCATTTTTCGTTAATATCCTCGACGGACAAAAGTACGAGGTTAAATGCGGACCCATAAACGAGACGACAATTGTACGTACGAAAAAATGATTAAATATTGCCATAGTAGCAAGTTGTTTATATCTTTGGTAGCGCTCGTATGTAGCGCTACCGTTTTTTCGTGCACGGTGGATACTCTGCAAAAAATCTCTTCCGGCGAACTGGACGACCAGCCGATAGAAGAAGTTATAAATGTGAAACTTCGATACACTTCCGAAGGCAAACTCCGCAATGAAGTGACAGCGAAAAAAGCTATAAAGTATCAGAACGGAGACAGCATACGGTACATTTTCCCGGAAGGAATTAATATAAATTCGTATAAGGACAGCATTCTCGAATCCAATCTGATTGCCGACAGCGCAACGCTGGACGACTGTAAAGGACTGTTATTTACTGCCGTTGGAAATGTGGTTGCACGGAATTACATTACGAATAAAGAACTGGATACAGATGGACCTCTGTACTGGAACGAAAAAAACAAAACAATTGAAACAAACGTTTATACCGAAATTTATTCCGAAACGGATACTATTTATGCAAAGTACGGCATTTTTTCCGATGACAGGTTTAAAGAAGTGGATATTAGAGGACATAGTGGCGTAATATTTAAGGAGATCAAAAAGCAGCGCGCTGACAGTGTAGTTAATTAAAGCAGTTAATTAAATGTGTAGAGATGGCAGTAAAATTTCAATTCAACAAAACCTCGCTCAACGATCTTAACAAACAGCTTAAGATGCGTATAAGAACCTTGCCCACAATTAAAAGCAAGGAATCGGCTCTGCGCATGGAAGTCCAGAAAGCAAAGGACGAAGCTGCCAGACTGTCGCTTGAGTTGGAAGAATTGATTTCGTCATATACATATATCGCTGGTTTGTGGAATGAGTTCGAACCGGATTTGATAAAGGTTAAGGACGTGAAATTAAGCGCTGTAAAAATTGCGGGCGTCAATATTCCCGTTCTTGACGAGGTGCTGTTTGATATCAGGCAGTACAATCTGTTCAACAGTCCCGTTTGGTACATCGACGGCATGCAGATACTTGAAAAGCTGGCAACTACAGGCATCAGGCACGAGTTTTACAGGCAGAAAATGGACTTGCTCGACCATGCAAGGAAAAAGACCACTCAAAAGGTAAACCTGTATGAAAAAGTGCAGATTCCGGGATATACCGAAGCCATACGGAAAGTCAAACGTTTTCTGGAAGATGAAGAAAACCTGTCGAAATCGGCTCAGAAAATAGTGAAAAAACGTCAGGAAGAGGAGGGCAGGCAATGATAGTACCGATGATTAAGTATAATTTTCTGCTGTATCATGGAGATTTAAACCGTTTTCTTGAACACCTGCAGGAACTTGGAATGATTCACATCGAATCGCGCAAAGCGGAAATCGACGAGAAAACAAACAACAGCATCCGTCAAGCCGAAAATTTCAGTAAAATAGCCCGTGAACTTAAAAATGTAACGACAAGCGGGGAAACCGTTCCGTTTGAGGGAGATGCGTACGCTTTAGCCGAAACATATTCCCGTACAAAAGAACAGATTGATAAACTCGACGATTCAATAAGCAAAATCAGAAAAGACATTGATGAGGCGATTCCATGGGGAGAGTTCGATGGAAATGAGGTAGAACGCATTACCTCCCTGGGAATTAAGCCCGGATTTCATACCGTTCCTATCAAGCAGTTCGACGAAAACTGGGCGAATATCTATCCCCTGTACGAAATAAACCGCTATAAAGGAAATGTATACTTTGTTACACTACAGTATGACCAGGATTTTGACTTGGGATTGCAGGCAATCAAACCGCCTTCGAAGTCATATATCGAATTGCAGGAGGAACTGAATCAGTTGAATGAAGAGCATTCGCATTGTCAAAAACAGTTGAGCAGTCTGGCTTTATCTGCCGAAATCCTGCCGGAAGAACGCAAGCTTCTGATGGAACAGATTGATTATGATATCGCAAAACTGAGCGCGCAAAACGAAGCCGGCGAGAGTATCAAGATATTGACAGGCTGGTTGCCGGAAGAAAACAGACAAAAGTTCGAAGCGTTTCTGGAAACTCAGGCGACAGTCTATTTCGCGGAAGAAAAGATAAGCGATGAAGAAGAACCGCCTGTACTCTTGAAGAATAACAGGTTTACGCGCCTGTTCGAACCGATAACCAATCTGTATTCCTTGCCGAATTACAGGGAACTGGATCCGACGCCGTTTTTTGCGCCGTTTTTCATGCTGTTCTTTGGATTCTGCCTCGGCGACGGCGGCTACGGATTTCTCATTCTTACGATAGCTTCATTATTGAAAATCACGATGAAGAATGTAAAGATACGTCCTTTTCTGACCTTAGCCCAGTACATGGGATCGGCAACGCTGTTATTCGGATTCATTACGGCGACATTTTTCGGAGTATCAATGGATCAGGCGCGTTTGGATAAAATAATCGAACAGCAGCTGGGCTTGCCGGACAGTTTCGGAATGATGATTCTCTCGCTCATGCTGGGATTCATACAGATAATATTTGCCATGTTTGTCAATGCCGCAAAGATTGTCAGGCAAAAAGGCTGGAGATACGCACTTTCCACATGGGCATGGATTGTGGTAATCGTCGGAGGAGCAAGCCTGTACATACTTAAAGACAGTTCGGGAACTGTTGCGGTTCTGTACACTGTCGGCGCCGTATGGTGTCTGGCGGAACTTGTTGTCCTGTTCTACAATTCTCCCGGAAAAAATCCCTTTGTCAACTTTGGATCGGGATTGATTGATACTTATAACATGATATCGGGACTGCTGGGCGATATACTTTCATACATGAGGCTTTTCGTTCTTGGACTGACGGGCGGCATTCTCGGCGGAGTTTTCAACAGTCTGGCGATGATGCTCGGCGAAAGTGTTGCCGTTCCCGTAGTCAGTCAGCTGCTTGTGCTTGTAATATTACTGTTCGGACACAGTATGAACTTTGCACTGAACTTTTTAGGGGCGGTAGTTCATCCTTTGCGTTTAACTTATGTCGAATACTATAAAAATTCGGGATTCGACGGGGGTGGATATCCTTTCAAGCTTTTTGGGAAAATAAATAATAGTAATTAATTAAATATAAATATTATGACAACGATTTTACTGGCATACATAGGAGTAGCGATGATGGTCGGTTTGGCAGGCTTGGGCAGCGTATATGGAATTACGGTATGCGGAAATGCCGCAATAGGCGCTATTAAGAAAAATCCGGGCGCTTTCGGCAGTTACCTCATACTTGCGGCATTGCCAAGTACGCAGGGTTTATACGGATTTGTCGGATTTTTCATACTCCGCGACAAACTTATTGCGGATATAAGCGTCCTGAACGCCGCCGCTATTTTCGGAGCGGGTTTGGCTTTGGGCGTGGTCGGTTTGCTTTCGGCAATACGTCAGGGCGAGATTTGCGCAAACGGTATAGCGGCAATCGGAAGCGGATATAAAGTCATGGTGCAGACTATGCTTTTCGCCGCTTTTACCGAGTTTTATGCAATCATAGCTCTGCTGTTCGTTTTCCTGACAAACAGCGCGCTGTAGATTTTCGCAAAACGCTTGGGTAT
>JAISDR010000104.1 GCA_031264645.1 Prevotellaceae bacterium
GCCCCAAACGCGCCGCCCATAGCTGCGAAACGGGCTGTTCCTTCATAATCCTGATATGAAACTTTCAGGATATCGTCAATTGTCTGGGCGCTCGCTTCGAACACACACAAAACAAATAAGAATGTAAAAACCTTTTTCACGACCACAAAATTCTAATTAATTTGCCGGCAAATGTAAGAAAACTTTTCCATTTGCAACATTATTTACAAAATATTAAAAGCATAAACAGATATTCAAACAAGGAAAAGTTGGAGATAACAGTTTTATTTGTACTTTTGCATCCTGAAGATAAAAAAATGTGTATGGGTGCAAACTTTTTTTATGATAAATTGGGATATGAGCTAACAGATTCATCCCAGATAACTGCTTTTCATTCCGGGTATCGCGGACTGGAAAAGATCGGAATAGACAAGGTCTATTTTTCAGGAGATTTTCCCGCAGTACTGTTTAAGGAAGTCAATTCCTTCAACGAGCAGGAACTGCAGGAAGTTGCTGAAATCCAGAAAAAAGTCTGGAACTACAGAAAAGTGATGCTGCTGTTTGTCGTGTCGGAGATGGAGATAAGGATATACAACTGTTATGAAAAACCGGAATATCTTAGTCCCAATGTTGTTATGGCTGTCGAACTTGCGCAATACGAGATTTTCAGGGCGCACAGGAACGAGAAAAGCAAAATGGAAATACTGCTCGAACTCTTCTCGCAAATCGGCGTCGATTGCGGATCAATATGGACAAGCAAACACAACATCCGCGAAAAAGTGAATATCCAGAAAAGAATCGACAACTACCTGCTGCAAAGCCTCGTCAAGACAGCCGAAGCGCTCAGTCCGGACATAAAAAACAGGGAAATTATACACGCTTTGCTGCTGCGTTCGATATTTATCCTGTATCTCGAAGACAGTGGCGCAGCAAAAGAAGCCGGAATTTACGGGCAGATAAGGGAAGGCGCTCAAACTTATTTCGACATTCTGGACGACGTCGAGGATACATACAAACTGTTCAATAAACTGCACGAACATTTCGAAAATATATTTCCCGAGATCGAAGGCGAACAAAACTTCGTCACCAATGAACATCTAAAAAAAATCAGCAAGTGTTTTGCCGGCGGATATTTATCGGAAAGCCATGTCTCGCCCAGGGAATGGCGCATTTTCGATTTCAATTTCATTCAAACAGAACTGTTGAGCGAAGTTTACGAGAATTTTCTGGGAGAATTTGAAAGCGGAAACGTAAAGGGACAGTTTTATACCCCCTATCCTGTGGTCGAATTAATGTTAAACGACAAGCTCCCAAGTAAAAACGAAACGGATTATGCCGTCAAAATTCTGGATATTTCGTGCAGTTCGGGCATCTTTTTAGTCGAAAGCTATAAACGGCTGATTCAGCGATGGAGAAATGCAAACCCGAACGGGATTATTTCTTTCGAAAAATTGCGGGATATTTTGCTCGACAACATTTTCGGCATCGAGATAGACCCGCTGGCGATTAAAGTTGCATCGTTCAATCTTTATATGACCTTAATCGAACAGCTTGATCCCGGGACGCTCTGGGTAGAAAAAGGGCATCAGCTGCCTCCCCTGATTAACAATCCCGACGAGCCGCCGATTCACGGAAAACAAGGGAAAAACCTGTGGTGCGGAGACACTGTCGGGGGAATCGACGCCGGGAATTTCGAAAAAGCGGATTTGCTGACAGGAAATCCTCCTTTCGGGACAGACAAAATCAGTCCGGAAATCCGGAATTACCTGGACGAACGCAAATACGCTCAGGAAAAAGTCCTTGCCTTCCTCGACAAGGCGGTTCAGTTTGTAAAGGACGATGGAAAAATAGCCATGATATTCAACACAAAAGTCCTGACCAATACAAACAAAAATTACAGGAATTTCAGGAAATGGCTGTTCAATAAGACTTATGTCGAAAAAGTTTACAATCTCTCCATTTTCAAGAGGACAAGGAAGGATTTCGGCGGGCAGCTGTTTCATTCGTCGACGGTTCCGGTAAGTATAGTTTACTATCAGAAATCATTTCCCGGGCAAATTTCGGACACCATCGAATATTACGCTCCGAAAACGTACGTCAGATCGAACATCGTCGACGGCTTGATCATCGACGACGACGTAAAATTCCTGTCGCGTAACGAATGTCAAAAACCGGATACAAAGATTTGGAAAATTGCGATGTGGGGAAATTTCCATGATTTTTCGCTGCTTGCATGGCTGAACTGCAGATCCGAAACAGACTTGAAATCCTATTTCAGCCATAATAAATGGATTCACGGCAGTGGATTGAACGGCGACAGCAAGCACAGGGACTTCGTGCCAAGCCCGATTATCGAGACAAAGGCAATAACTAAATATTATACCCCGGAAACCGCCGCCGTTATCAACAGCAACCGCTACCGTAAAATCGATGAACGCCTGTTCAAGCCGCCTTTCATTGTTGTCGAAAAAGGACAGAAAGGCAAGCAAATAGCAGCTTCGTACATAGATTATCCGGCATATCTCAAGAGCGGCGTTTTCGTAATGAACAACAGCGACGATTCCAGTCAGGACGTCAAGAAAGTTCTGGTTTCCCTTTTAAATTCCGATTTGGTTTCGTACTACCTGTTCCTTTCGAGTTCTTCCTGGGGTATCGAGCGCGGACAGGTATTTTTTAATGAATATCTGGAACTCCCCGTATTTTCTTATGATATCAAGGATATATACTTTATTGTAAGCATATTTGACGAATTGATCGAGGAACTGAAACACGATTTAAGCAGTCCCGAGATAATCAGGCAAAAAGAAAAGGAAATAAACAGGAAACTGGAAAGTGTAATCGGATTGACGGAAAAGGAACAGATACTTGTTCAGGATATGCTGAATTTCAGTCTCGACCTGTTCGAAAAAGGCGAAAATTCGCTTGGCTTCCAACGGACTTCGAAAGACGAAAACAAGGCTTATGCCGACATGATTTGCGACGAAATAAACAATTCGCTGAAACATTCGATGGTTAAAGTCTGCGCCACGATTTATGAAGTTCAACCGCAAGACCCTCTCAACCTGGTTGTACTGTCATTCAGCAACAGGACAAAGAAACCCGTCGTCAAAAGCGAACATGAATTGAACAATGTATTAAGCATGTTAAATGACTATTCGTTATGGCAAAAAGGACAAAGTATCTATGTGAGAAAACAGTACAGATACTATGACGACAATACCATATACCTGATAAAACCCAATCAGAAACGTTTCTGGACACGCTCGCAGGCAATGGATGATGCAACATCGCTCGCCGGCGAAATTTCAAACATGAAGAATCAGGTTAACATTCAATTCTAAGTATTGCCGCGCTCATGGGTTTGCCGGTAAAGTGTATTCCGGTCGTGATAAGGTCTTCTCCTCTGATTGCTGTTTTGTAGTCTGAGAGCAAAATATCTTCGATTATGAGATTCGAATCCCTGTCAAGTCCCATGCCGGCAAATAAATCCGCAGGGAATTTCAGATACAGGTCGGGAGCAATCCGGTCTATCGTTACAAAGATTATCAGTTTGCTGTTTTCCGTATATCTCACAAAAGCGCAGTTCATATACTGATTGAATCCTTGAGATTTGCCGTTTGCATTGCTTTCGAACAGGTTTCCGAAACGACCGTTTGATATTGCTTCTTCCGAATTGCAGATATTCAGCAGTTTCAAGTAAAAATTGCGCAGTTCCGCCTGTTCGCGGCTTAACCGTCCGCCATCGAAACGCCCGCCGTTTATCCACTGCTGGATTTCGGGAACGTGCGTATAGTCGAAGATGGACGTTCTGCCGTCGTCGCCGCTGAAACCTGTTGCTCCCGAAGCTTTTGCGCCGACTTCCTGTCCGAAGTATATCATCACGGGCGAAGGATGAAGAGTCGCGGCAAGAGTCATCAGAGGAACAGCCTTGTCGGGAGATCCGGCAAATTGCGGAGAAGCAAAACGCTGCTCGTCATGATTTTCCAGGAAAGTCAGCATACTGCCTTCCATTCCGCGGATTTCCGAATTAAGATAATCCTGCAATCTGTCCAGACCGGAATGTCC
>JAISDR010000137.1 GCA_031264645.1 Prevotellaceae bacterium
AGTAATAATCAATTGATTTGCGTCTTCCCGTTTTCTTTATCCCTTTCAGGGAAAGGTAGGCGTCCAATGCGATAAGCACGCCGCTATAAGCGGTGCCGCAAGCAGTTTTTACGTATTTGCGGTCTTTGTAATAATGATCCTCTTTGCCCGCTTTTTTCAGGGATTCTTTGGCGTTCTCCATATAACGGATCGCTTCGGAATAGGATTTTTGTTTGATTACCTGCTGTTCCTCGATTGACATATTATAAGTTAAGACTGCAAATATACCTGAAAACCCTCAAATAAACAATACGGAATGACTGCTTTTCCACAGGAATCCAATCGCTTCCGGCAGATATGGGTATTCGTCCTTTTCCGGATCAAACGAAATGTCCCTGTATCCGGGATATTTAATACAAAAAGAAAAGCAGGTATTTGCGCTGTTCTTCAACTTCCGTGATTTGAGCTTGCAAAGCGCTGCAAACAAGGAATGAAAGCATCGCCATTTCAATTATTTTCTTTTTCCTGCTCATAATAAGTAGCCTATTCCGATTTTACTTTCTACAATCTGATATTTTACCCTGGGGAAATAATCACAAAAACTGTTGCGTAGATAATAAGAGGTTTCCAGTGAAAATACATAGCGTTTTTTCAGGTAATAATCGAATTTCAGATTCAGAATGGTGAATTTCGTATTGCCCCGGTCGCCCTGTATGTTCAGCTGCGACGTCTCGTAAGCGGTCAGCTGCGACAAATCCGTATCGGCGCTGTAGCCTTTCCACGTAAAAAGGCGGTAGTCCTCGATTTTCACATACAGGCCGGCTTTGTTACCGAACAGCAGGCCTGCATAAAGTTTCGAGCTGAAACCGCTGCCCAGATTGTAATCCCGCTCTATTACCCGGTAATAGTCTGTGATGCTGCCTCCGAGCAGGACGCCGTTCAGGTAAGCGCTCAGGAAAAATTGCCTGTTGCGCTTCAACGTTCTTCTGTACTGTCCGCCGACGCCCAGCGCCGCAGCTTCGGCAATGCGGTACGAATTGACCTGTTGCCGTTCGAAAACCGTATTGGAATCGTAATAGTCAAAATGCTGGAAGACACCCCAGTGCAGCGTTGATTTTTCGCTCTTCAGGGGAATGTTTTTTCCCCATAACTGCCCGACAAGATTGACGTTGCCGATAACGGGCTGCTTCGAAAGAAAGTTGAACGAAATGCGCATCTGAAACGCATCGTAGGGTTTTTCGTTTTCTTCCGAAAATAGATTGCCGTAGAGGAGTTGCATGTCAAGAAAGACGGCATTGTCGATTCTGTTCCTTATTTCCGAGTCTTCGACCAGGGCGCGATGTCCTGTTTCAATATAGAATTTGACTGGTATATCACCGGACACATTGTCCCGGTAATTGCTGGTTTTCCACACCTCGCCGCTTAAAATGCGGTTCAATCCGTTCACGGGCGAAATCAGCGTGGACAGCATTTCGCGCCCGAAACGGTTCCATCCGGTCGCACGATTATCAATCAGCAGACCGGAAAGGCGGAAGGTTATCTCGCCCATAGCCATTCCGCCAACGGGCGTCGCGATAAAATCGTTGATAGACGGGTATTCATTTTCCATAAAAAACTCCCACATCAAGCTGCCGGCAACGGTATAAGGAATCGATTGCCGGAAATTCATGCCATTGGCGCGGGCAGCGTTGAAATACAGCCCGCCATGATAGGGATGCCCCAGCAGATTGGTCGAAAACTGGTCATTGTCCCATACAAAACCGCGTGAAAGGTTGTTTCCCATTGTTTTAAAACTGATTTTTGCAAAATCTTCCTGCGTTACAAACCGGTTGAAAGCCCAAATGCTGACATTTATCCCGGCAGTTTCGGCAGCAGCCCTTGCTGTTGCCTTTCTCAGCGTAACAACGGTATCGCTTTGCGCCGAAAGAGGGTAACGTGAAATGCAGCAAACGGCAGTCACAGTCAGGAATAGTTTTGAAATTATTTTCCCCCAATCTCCCAGTCTTTTTGTCCCGGTGGCAGGATTCGAACCTGCATCGTATGCCTTTTGACGCATCATAGAATCCATTCTAAACCATTGAACTATATCGGCTTTTTGTACTTAGAATTACCATCCGGGAGCAACGTCTTCCAACTTGATATACAACATTCCCTCTTTTTCATAAAACAGTATCTTGTCTTCCCTTGCCAGCCAGCCCAGAGAATAGCAGATGAACGATTCCTGAAAATGAGTGTATTCTCCTATTTCCCGGATATTTAAAGCTCCGTTTTCCCGAAGCAGATTCCATTATTACCCCTGCATTAATTCCAATATCATGTTTGAGCATAACCCTCACCTCCCCGTCGCCTTTTCATATTCCGACACCTTCATAAAATACCCCGTCGCCGCCTCCGTGTACTGGTCGCGGCTCTGCTGCAGCAGGCTTTGCGCGTCGAGCAGGTCGGAGAGGATGGAGACTCCCGCGCGGTAATGCTCTTCGTTGTATCGGACATTCTCTTCGGCAACGGCGATAGATTCCTGTGCCAGCAGGGTCTGTTGATAAGCCTCCGTCACGGCGTTTTGGAGGTGCTGCATTTGCGTTAACAGCAGTTCGGAGGTTTCCTGACGGGTGTTGACGGCTTGCTGCACTTCGAGACGCTTCTTTTTGATGGCGTGCGAGTTGCCCCACCAGCCCGAAAGCGGCACGGAGACCGTTGCGAACAGCATCCCGAAGTTATACTTCGTTTCGGGGAGCCTTCCGAGGTCGGATTTCATGTAAACGTATGCCGCGCCAACCACAACCATTGGGAGGGTCTCTCCGATTTTCATCCTGACCTGCAATTCGGCTATGTCCACGCTTTTGTCTAACAGCCGGTAGGCGGCAAGCTGCGGCAGGGCGTCGCCCAGTCATGTTCGGAAGAAATTTAACATTTAAAAACAGTGATTATATCAGCAATGGTAACAGGCATGAGGAAGAGTTTTTGCC
>JAISDR010000166.1 GCA_031264645.1 Prevotellaceae bacterium
GGAACGCATAATGAAGAAAGCATCCTCGCTCTGATGAAATATATGAAAGATAAAGGTTTGCCGAATAACTGTCCGGCTATTTATATGGCGCAACTGTACGGAATGAGTGATAATCTGAGCTTTAATGCTGCTAAAGCGGGCTATAATGTCGCAAAATATCTGCCTTACGGAAAAATAAGGAATGTATTGCCCTATCTGGTGCGCAGAGCCGAAGAAAATTCCGCCATAGCAGGTCAGACTGCCAGGGAGTTAATAATGTTAAAACAAGAATTAAAAAGACGGAAATCCTTGAAATAGTTTTACCGTTTAACGAAAATTACTGAAAACATTCTATATTGCTGATATGGAATGTTTTTCGTTTTTTAATAGTAATACAGCAGTGTTACTATTATACCAATCAAAACCTGAACAAGGACTATTACAATTGATAATAACACTATTCCGATTATTACCTTCCCGTCACGATTGATTTTTACCTTTTTTCTCTTTCCCATTTTCAGTTGATTTTTATAGAATTAATAAAAGATAAACTATACTTATTCATATTCCGTAAGGAATTACTCTGAAAAAACATACCTTTTTCTGTATATCTACTCGTTGTTTTCGAGCATTTCATATTTTTACAATAATTTTCCATTTTACTCAACAGGGTCTATTTTTTTGTTTATAAGCATGTTACATCATCATACATTTATAATCCGTTTATTTTTTCAGTTCCAAAGGTAGGGACATTTTTCCAGTTTCATATCTTAATAAATGTTAATAAATATTAAATAATCCTAATTTTTTTATTACTGATTGAACAATCAGATGTTAAGTTTTAAATGAATACATAATAAATAACTATATCTGTTTTATATTAAATTCTCTATCGAATCGCAGATACACACCAAATTGCGGTCGCCGTATCCGTTATCCACGCGGGCTGAACCGGGCCAGAACTTGTTTTCGGCAATCCACGGCAATACGAATGCGGCTTGTTGACGGCTGTATGGATGCGACCAGTTGTCGGCGGTCAATTCGTCCATTGTGTGCGGAGACATTTGGAGCGGATTGTCGTTTTTATCCGATTTGCCGGATTTGACGTCTTCACATTCCTGTTTGATGGCAAACATTGTTTCGATAAAGCGGTCAAGTTCCTGTTTCGATTCGCTTTCGGTAGGTTCGATCATAAGGGTATTGGCTACCGGAAATGACAGTGTAGGAGCATGAAATCCATAATCCATCAAACGTTTGGCTATATCGGTAGCATCAACTCCGTAAGTTTTCGAGAAATCACGGAGGTCGATAATACATTCGTGCGCAACGTATCCCGTTTCGCCGGTATAGAGTGTTTTGTATTCAGTCCCAAGCTTTTTGGACAAATAATTGGCATTAAGTATCGCCACTTCCGTAGCTCTGCGCAGACCCTCGGAGCCGAGCATTTTGATATACCCGTACGTAATTGCAAGTATAAGAGCGCTTCCGTAAGGCGAAGCTGACACTGTAACTCCTCCTCCGCCAACGTTCGCAAGCGGATGCGAGGGAAGAAACGGCAGGAGATGCCCGGCAACGCAGATTGGACCTTCTCCCGGTCCTCCGCCTCCGTGCGGAACGGCAAACGTCTTATGCAGATTAAGATGGCAAACGTCGGCGCCTATAAATCCCGGACTTGTAAATCCCACCTGAGCATTCATGTTTGCGCCGTCCATATACACTTGTCCTCCGTTTGTGTGGATGATATCAACAATCTCGCGTATAGCGCTTTCGAATACTCCGTGTGTAGAGGGATAGGTAATCATTATGCACGACAGTCTGTCCTTATATTTTTCCGCCTTTTCCCTTAAATCGGCAAGGCTGATATTTCCGTTTTCGTCGCATCCAACAATGACAATTTCCATACCTGCCATGGCTGCGCTTGCGGGATTCGTGCCGTGAGCCGAGGAAGGTATCAGGGCGACATTGCGATGCGTCTCGCCCCTGCTTATGTGGTATTGCCTGATGACCAGCAAGCCGGCATATTCTCCTCCCGCTCCCGAATTGGGCTGGAAAGATACTCCGCTGAAACCTGTGATTTCGGCAAGGTCTTTAGCCAGATCAGCGATAAGTTCATGATAGCCTTCTGCCTGACCCTCGGGTACAAACGGATGGATATCGCACATTTCGTGCCAGCTCAAAGGCAGCATTTCGGCGGCGGCATTCAGTTTCATTGTACACGAACCCAGGGAAATCATGCTGTGAGTGAGGGAAATGTCCCTGCGCTCCAGTTTCTTGATATAGCGGGTCATTTCGGTCTCCGATTTATAGCTGTTGAAGACCGCTTGAGTAAGATACGGACTTTCGCGCTTGAAAACGGAATCGAAACCGAGAGATTCAGCTTCCATACAGCTTACATTCCCCCCGTCAATTCCAAAAACGGAAAGAATATCGCGCGCTTCGCTGCATACGCTCAGTTCGTCGAAACTTATACGTACATGTCGCGAATCGGGATAAAAGAAATTGATTTGCTTCTCAAGAGCGGCTTTCTTAAACCGCTCGATGGAATCAACTTCCACTTCTATCGTATCAAAAAAGTTTCCGGAAGTCAGTTTATAGCCTGCATTTTGCAGGCTGCAAGCTACTTTACATGCATGATGATGTACATTCAATGCTATTTGCCTGAGACCGTCGGGACCGTGATAAACGGCGTACATTCCAGCCATTGTAGCAAGCAGAGCCTGTGCAGTACAGATATTTGACGTTGCCTTTTCGCGCTTGATATGCTGTTCGCGCGTCTGGAGAGCCATTCGCAAGGCTGTTTTTCCCTGCCTGTCCACGGATACGCCTATTATCCTGCCGGGCATGCTCCTTTTAAATGCGTCTTTTGTAGCCATATATCCTGCCGAAGGACCTCCGAATCCAAGCGGAATGCCAAAACGCTGGGTACTTCCCACGACTACGTCCGCTCCCCATTCTCCCGGAGGAACAAGCAGCGCGAGAGACAAAATGTCGGCGGCTGCCGTTACGGATATTTCCTTTTCATGCGCCCTGAGGCAAAAATCCTTATAGTCGCGGATTGCTCCATTGGCTCCCGGATACTGAACTATTGCTCCGAAAACTTTATCGTGAAACTCGTATTCGTCGAACTTTCCGGTTTCGACGGCAATTCCCAGCGGCGTCGCTCTGGTAATTATCACTTCCTTAGTTTGCGGGAAAATGTTTTCATCGACAAACACTACATTTTTACCTTCCTTAACTGCGGCTCTCGATCTCAAGTCGTACATCATGCGCATCGCTTCGGCGGCGGCGGTCGACTCGTCAAGCAGCGAGCAGTTGGCTATTTCCATGCCCGTCAAACTGATTATCATTGTCTGGAAATTGATTAGCGCTTCCAGGCGTCCCTGCGATATTTCGGCTTGATAGGGGGTATATGAGGTGTACCAGCTCGGGTTTTCAAAGATATTTCTCAGGATAACTGCCGGAGTTGCCGTGCGATAGAATCCCATCCCGATAAAGGAACGGTAAATCCTGTTTTTCGAAGCAATGGATTTTATTTTAGCCAGATATGCGTTCTCGCTCAAAGGCGCATCCAAATCTAAGGGTTTATCGAGACGTATATCGGAGGGGATGATTTTTCCGATTAATTCTTCCATTGATTCCACGCCTACAGCGCTCAACATTTCGTTTATTTCCTCTTTCCGAGGTCCATTATGACGGTCTATAAATTGATACATACTCAATTCTAAATTTTTAAATTCGGGTGCAAATATATTGATATTTTTCCATAACGCTTAGTCCTTAACTTAATAAGGATGGTTATCAGATGATTCTTTTTATTTCGTTAGCGTTTTTCATCAGGTTCTTTAATTCCTCCGAATCTCTTTTTTCGAGACTGATTTTGAATTTTTCCAGTTGCTGGATATAGTTATTGAGAGCGAAAAGAATGCTGTCGGCATTTTGGACGAAGATAGGAGCCCAGGTTTCGGGAGAACTTTTCGCCAGGCGGACAGTCGAACTGAAACCGCTACCCGCCATGGTGAAAATACTTTTTTCGTCCTTTTCGATATTCAAAACAGTAGTTCCCAGAGCGAAGGAACTGATATGCGATATGTGCGACACAAAGGCAATATGCTTGTCGTGAATGTCCGAAGACATATACGAAATATCCATGCCGATACTTTGATACATTTGACAGACAATGTTTAGTGCGTAGTCCGAACTCAGTTCCCGGTCGCAGATAATTGTCTTTTTACCCTCGAAAAGATTGTCAATAGCCGCTTTCGGACCTGAAAACTCCGTTCCGGCAATAGGATGCGAAGCAACATATTGCGATCGTCGGGAATGATTTTCGCTTTCCGAACATATTCCCTTTTTTGTAGATCCCATGTCCACGACCACGGTTCTATCGTTCCCGTAACGATCCAGAATATCCAGAACCTGTATAAGCGTTTTCCTTATTGCATTGACAGGAATACTGATAATCACCATATCCGATTTGCAAACAGCGTCTTCCAAAGGCAGAACCTCATCGACCAAGCCGAGCCACATTGCATCGCTGCGATGGATTTCGTTGCTGTCTACGCCTGTGAAATTTGTCGCAAACCCGTTTTTCCTTAAAGACAGGGCGAGCGAACCGCCGATCAATCCAATTCCTACAATAGTAATTGTCATATTATGCTTATCTACGTCGTTTTTTATATATGGAGTTTCTTCTGTACATGGCGCAATCGGGTTCCTTGTAGAATATCCTGTTGAAATGCCATGAAAGGAATAGTTCGTGAGTTCCCATCTTGGAAATGGTAGCCAAATCGCCTGTACCGTAATCGAACGAATATCCCAGTCTGAGTTTTGAAGTCAGGTTGACGCCTGCAAGTACAGCGAACTGCTTGTTCAGTCTGTACATCCCGCCCAACCAGAACCTGTCGTTATATACGAAATTTGATACGCTTTTGAAAAAATAAATTATGACGCCTCCTTCAATTCTGTGAATATTATCTCTGTACATGTACGAAGCAGCCGGTTCCAGACTTACTCCGTTCGAGATATTGAATCTGGACGAAGCGTAAGTCCAAATGTTTGTGCTGTAAGCAGGGAAAAACGAATTAATCGGCTCATATTTCAGCAAATGACGTATCGAAGCTCCCACTTTTAACGGACCCTTAAATTCCACTCCGAAATCAAAATCGGGATTATATTCGTTAATTTTTGAATATGTTATGGCAGGATCGTTGCTCTGGTCAAGCATATTGGGCGAAATGTGGCTGTTCCGGTTACGCAGATATCCGGACAGTCCCAGCGCCACAGAGGTTTTGTCATTTATGAAAATGTAGTATGCATACGACAATTTTGCCGACCATGAACTGATGTAGCCGATTTTGTCGGTATATACCGATAATCCGAAGCCTGATTTTATCGGATCGGCGTATGTATCAATGGTTACTGCATTGGTAATCGGCGCTCCGTCGAGACCGGCCCATTGCGCCCTGCTGTGAAAAAACACTCCCGTAGTGAAACTGTTCCCCGTCGCGCCCGGATTGTAAATAGATTCGTTAAACCAGCGTTGAGACAAATCAAAATCGCTCTGGGTTTTAGCCGTCCCGCATACGCAAATAACAGCCAGCAATAATAAATATTTAAATTTCATCGTCATTCAAAATTATGGTGCAAATATAAAACTTTATTTTGAAATACCTGTTACGATTTCTGTCCGCAGGAAAAAAATATTTATTAAACTCTTGTTTCTAATGAGTTATATCGTCCATAAGGAATTTAAAATTGAGAAATAAACCTGTGATATTTTTTAATTTTTAAGCGATTTGCGGACTTTTGAAAGAAGAGCGTAGCTTACAAGAAACATCAGGCTGCCGGCAAGCGTTGCAAGGATGATGCTTCCGATTATGTATTGAAATATCATGTCGCCAAGGTTTTGGAGAGATATGTCGCTGTTGAATTTTACTGCATCGCCGGTATTCAGAACGAGATTTCCGAACCAGAGGCTTTCGAACACAATCGCTAATCGCTGGAATCGTT
>JAISDR010000167.1 GCA_031264645.1 Prevotellaceae bacterium
ATGTCGGTAACAGTGTTTGCAGTTACTTCTTCCGGCGTATCCTTTCCCTCGCCGCGGATGGTAACCTTGGAATATCCCAGTTCTCCCAGATGAACATTGAATCCCATCTTCGAAAAAGCCAGGAGAGTTTGAAATGCCTTGTTAAGGGACATTCTCACTTCGTCGCGGTTAAGAGTAGTATCCTTGCAGACGGCGTCCAAAAAATCTTCAAACGAAATCTTTCCGCGAATGATGGCTTCCGCATAGTACTTCACGACTGCTCTGTTTTGAGGATTGAACCTCTTGATAACTTTATACAATAAACTCATAATAAGAAAAATATTAAATTATAAAATAAAAAAATCGCACACGTCTGAACAACATGTACGATTGACATTTTTTTTTCAAAAATATTATACTCGACGATATATGAAAAACACGTAAGTGCTTGATTATCTCTCTCTCTCTCTCTCTCTCTCTCTCTCTCTCTCTCTCTCTCTCTCTCTCTCTCTCTCTCTCTCTCTCTCTCTCTCTCTCTCTCTCTGCAAAAATCGTGCCAAAGTATTCAATTATACCACTTTTCGGGAAATTATTTCCGAAATCTTTGAAGCCGCAATGTGAGGTATAACAAACCATAAAAAATACTTTAAATTTACACGTCAAAAAACAAAAGACATTAATTATATAAACAGCGGCAAAGGTAAATAAAAAAATCATACGATGAACAATTTTGTGAAAAAAATGTTATAAGGCGATTTTATCTGATTGTGTTTCTTGCAATTAAAATTTTATCTGAACTGTGATTTTTTTTGATTTGAATGATTTTTTTGATTGGATGAAGCATAATTAACAGGATTTCGCGATATCCGTTAACTGCGAGTACCCGCATACCTCAACTACAAGCGAAATGAGGCTTAATCAGGACATAACAACAGTCGTCATCATAATCGAAGCAAACCGTCGCTGTTCGTCATTGCGAATAACCGTTTCGTACCTAAACTAAGAGCGAAATGACGCTTAGTCAGGACATAACAAAGGGTGCATTTCAAAATGTCGTTTTTTTCATGAAGTATGGTTTTGTGCATTTGGGCAGCCCGAAGGGCTTGATTTTCATAACCACAGGTCGCGACCTGCGGTAAATAATCAATCCCGGTCACTACCTGAAAGGTAGGACTTATATAACGCGCGGACTAAAATTGTGAACGGCCATGCAGATACGCGATGCTCGCGTCTCTAATCTGTGTCACAATTTATGCAGTCCAGTGTCCACAGATTACACAGATTACACAGATTTAACACAGATACAATTTTAGCCCGTGCGCAGTATAAGTTATGCGAAATCAACAAACTCTGATTTTTTTAATCAATCAATTGTCTGTAGTAATCTTTTATATTCTTGAAAGTTATATGACGATTGAGCGACGTCCGTCCTATTTTCAAAGAGTTTCCCTTTATTTCCAGCGGAAAGCCGACAACATATTTTTCGCGGCTTAATGAACTGAATCTCAAATCGTACAGACACACTTTACCGTCTGTTTGTTCAAAAACATACCAGCCTTTGGTGAAGCGTTTAAGTTTCTTAAAACTGTCATAATCTTCGAATGCCTTTCCCAGATATTCGTTTTTCGGGATATAATTGAAATTTGTCCTTTTTTTCCAGAAGCCATAATAAGTTCCTGTATAATAGCCTTCGCCGCTGTCTATGACAACTTTCCATGCGAGATTTGACAATGGCAAGGGAGACGATAATATGCGTTTCGTACAAATATTTTCTCTGATACACTGTATCTCTGCCGTGGTTTCGACCGTAATTTTTGTTATGACAGAACCTGCTATGTAAAGTATGGAAAACACCAGAACTGATGCTGCAAACATAAATTTAGCGATATGCTTTTTGATGATAAAAATATATAATACAGATATAAGCAAAACAGGTATTAAATACAGTAAATCGACCACATTCACTGCATCGTAAGCTACTCTTAGATGTGAAAAAGGTTCGAAAATGCCCGTTCCGTATGTGTTGAATAAATCCAGCAACAGATGCGAAAGCCAGGCTGTTGCCGATATTTTCAGCCACTTGAAATAGCTGCGCCTGTCGCCTTTATATATTCTGTTTATCAACAGCGCCAGCAAAGGCGAACATAATGCCCACAATAAAAGAGAATGTGAAAAACCCCTGTGAAAAAGCATAGAGCTTTCGGGAGAAATAAAAGGCTGAAAAACAGTATCCAAATCGGGAACAGTACCGGCTATCGCACCCCATATAATAGGTCTTGACCTGTCTTTTTCTCCGGAATATAGCTGCCCGATAGCAGCGCCTGTCAAAATGTGTGTCAATGAATCCATTGTATAATTAATTAAAATACGCTGCAAACGTAGGGATTTTTTTCAAATTACACAAAAAATGAAAAACAAAACTGTTACAGTCATTGCTCCCGTATTGTTTCCAAAGATTTTACAAGCTGACAAAATACGGCCTCATTTGTCTTATAACCATCACTTTATTCTGTATTATGCAATGTTTGAAAAAGAAGATGCGACTGTTGAATGATATCGAATCTTAAAAATGTCGTATATTTGTACCCGTGTTTTACATGAAAAGTGATGATAGATATACAGAATATAAAGCAACAGTTTGATATAATCGGCTCTTCTGCGGTTCTTGACCGGGGGATAGACGTCGCATGTCAAGTCGCGCCTACCGATTTATCCGTACTGATAACGGGAGAAAGCGGTACAGGAAAGGAAGTTTTTCCGAAAATCATACATAAGTTCAGCGCTCGCAAACATGGACAGTACATTGCTGTGAATTGCGGCGCGATACCGGAAGGCACTATTGATTCGGAACTGTTTGGACACGAAAAAGGCTCTTTTACAGGAGCGGTGGATACGAGGAAAGGATATTTCGAAGTCGCCGACGGAGGAACGATATTTTTGGACGAAGTCGCCGAATTGCCACTGTCCACGCAAGTCCGTCTGTTGAGAGTTCTGGAAACGGGGGAATTTATTAAAGTAGGCTCTTCGAAAGTACAGAAAACGAATGTACGCATAATTGCGGCGACAAACGTGAACCTTCAGGAAGCCATAAGACGCGACCGTTTTCGCGAAGACCTGTACTACAGGCTCAACACCGTTCCGATAACCGTTCCGCCGCTAAGAGAGCGAAAAGACGACATATATCTGCTGTTCCGGAAATTCGCTTCCGATTTTGCCGAAAGATACCGTATGCCCCCCGTTACGCTCGACAGCGAAGCGCGTCTGGAACTTGAAGATTATCCATGGCCCGGAAATATAAGGCAGTTGAAGAACGTGACGGAACAAATATCTGTTATCGAACACGAAAGAGACGTTACGAAAGAGATATTGTGCAAATATCTTCCCGTCATTAACAATTTGCCCGTTTTATACCAGAGCAAGGAAGACGTCAAAAATTTCGCATCCGAAAGAGAACTGCTCTACAAGATACTTTTCGACATGCGCAACGACGTCAATGAACTGAAAAAGTGGATGTACAAACTGTCAAAGGGAGATTCTTCCATTCGTGAATACAACAAGTTCATAGACGAGGAACCGCCATTGATTTACAACGAAGAAGACGCGCCATCGTCTCAGGAAAGTTTGCATGGCGCCGACAAAATTCAGGATCTTCAGTCGCAGGAAAAGGAAGCCATAAGGAAAGTCCTGAAAAAATACAACAATCGAAGAAAGCCTGCCGCCGAAGCGCTTGGCATTTCGGAACGTACACTGTACAGGAAAATTAAAGAATACGATATAGATGAATTTGAAAATGAATAGACTGAAATATTTTTTACTGCTGCTTTTTCCCCTTTTCGGTTCCTGTGGAATATATTCCTTCAATCAGAGTTATTTGTCGCCCGACGTCAAGACGGTATGCATCGAATATTTTCCCAACATGGCTTTGCTGGTTAATCCTACTCTGAGCAACACGTTTACCGAAGCTTTAAAGGATATGTTTACACGCCAGACGCGCTTGACGCAGGTCGACGCCGACGGGCACCTTCAATTCAGCGGAGAAATCAGGGGCTACGACATCAATCCCACTGCAATCACAGGCGACGAGGTGGCGTCTCTTAACAGATTAACCATAAGAGTTAAGGTGAAATACGTCAATCAGATTGATGAAACTCAGAATTTCGAGAAGGATTTTTCCGCATACAGCGATTTTCCGGGCGAAGCTTCGATAGAACAGTATCAGGCGCAGCTGGTTGAAGAAATTACAAAAACCCTGGTCGAAAATATTTTCAACGCATCCGTAGGAAACTGGTAATAATGGACTTTAATTCGTTAGACAAATATTTAAGCCTTGACATTCCTCTCGGAAACAGCGAAATCAGGGATTTGGAGACGCTTGCAGTCGAAAATCCATGGTTTACTCTTGCTCATGTTTTACTGCTGAAAGGATACAGGAACGAAAACATGTCCGATTATCAAGAAGCTCTCAAATTGACGGCTGTTTATACTCCCAGCAGGAAACTGCTGTACAGGTTTCTCGAAAAGGAAACTGTGAAGGCTTCAAAAGCAGAGCTGAAAACCGACAGTGAAGATAAAAATCCTGTTTCAGGCAGGAAGGACAGTTTACTGTCATTTCGCAACGAATACTTCTCTGTCGAAGATTTTTCAAATGACTTTTTGGACGAATTTTCGAATAACAGTTCCGGTCCGGAGGACGATTTAATAATTAATTTCATAAAAGAATCTCCAAAAATTGTTCCCGGCAAAGAGACCGTTTCGCAAAATTCCGATTACGATAACATACCTGATAACAACGATATAGCGAGTGAAACTCTGGCAGAAATATACCTGTCGCAGGGGCTTCATGAAAAGTCGCTGGAGTGTTATAAAAAATTAATTTTGCTAAATCCGGAAAAAAGCATTTACTTTGCGGGCAAAATTAATGAAATTAGAAATATAAAAAAATAGCTGTTTTATGGGATATATGATTTTTGCAGTACTTTTGATTATAGTAGGATTATTGATGATTTTTGTGGTGTTGATACAAAACTCCAAAGGAGGAGGACTGGCTGCGAACTTTGCATCCGGAAACCAGACATTCGGGGTTCGGCAGACAGCAGATTTCATAGAAAAATTTACATGGTATCTTATAGTATTCCTGTTCCTTTTTTGCTTTCTGTCTTCAGCGTCCATACCCGGAAACGTCGTGGCAAACAACCGTTCGCCCGTTCAGGAACGTATCCAGTCATACACGCCGGGAGTATTTCCGGTGACAGGCGCTCCGACAGAATCG
The DNA here is from genome assembly GCA_031264645.1 of Prevotellaceae bacterium. Taxonomy (GTDB): domain Bacteria; phylum Bacteroidota; class Bacteroidia; order Bacteroidales; family UBA932; genus JAIRLF01. The sequence continues at coordinate 5,249 of JAISDR010000167.1, forward strand.
GAGTCAACGGATGGCGCATCAGGAAATCAGGGAACTGTACCTGAGAGTGAATAATTAATTTTTTCATATTATTGATTATTTTTTATTTGTTAA
>JAISDR010000158.1 GCA_031264645.1 Prevotellaceae bacterium
TAGTCGCCAAACGACCAGTTACCAAGCATTTCGAACATGGTATGATGATATGTATCGTGTCCGACTTCTTCGAGATCGTTATGCTTTCCCGAAACTCTAAGACACTTCTGCGTGTCGGCGATTCTGTTTGTTTTTGCGGTTTCGTTCCCCAGGAAAATGTCCTTGAACTGGTTCATTCCTGCATTGGTAAACATCAGTGTAGGATCGTTTTTCACTGTCATGGGAGCAGAAGAAACTATACTGTGTCCCTTACTTTTAAAAAAATCCAAAAAACTTGTTCTTATCTCTTTAGACGTCATAATTTTATTTTAATAATCGGCAAAAGTACTTATTTTATTTTAAACTCGGGATTTCTATGCTACATGGTGTATTGACTGCGTCGAACTTCGTTTCCAAAATGTCGGCTATAGCCTGAATCGTTTCGGCTTTAGCCTGACAAAAGCCCGAGTAAGGAGTTAGCGTTATCTGCGCATATACGGAATCCTAAGGAACTGCTGAGAAATAAACCGACTGTTATATTTCCCTGTACGACACTAAATATCAATCAAAAGCATCTCTGTCGTGCAAGACGCCCCGTCTCTGTTGATCAAGTTGGCCGTCTCTGTTGATCAAGTTGGCCAACTCTGCTGATCAAGTTGGCCAACTCTGCTGATTAAGATGGCCAACTCTGCCGATCATGTTACCCGTCTCTGTCGCACAGGAGATGTTTTGATTTTGTTGATGTTTAAACGATTTTAGTAATGATTTCGATAACTGATATTTTCGGGTGAGTTCTTTCTGATCTTAAAGTGAAACCATACGGGACTGACGATTCCCTTGATAACGGCGGATATTGTAATAGCCATCCAGACGCCGTTTATACCCATTTCGGGAGCCAGCGCCAGCGCCAAAGGGATGCGGGCAAGGTTGAAAATGATGCTTACAGTTGCCGGCGGCAGAGTTTTTCCATAGCCGTTCCATATTCCCATCGTAGTTATTTCCAGCATCATGAACAGCTGGCAGTATGCGATGATATTCAGATAGCTTCCTCCCGCTTCGACAGCATCCGTTTCGGGAATAAACAGGCTGAATATTTCCTTTCCGAAAAACAGGAACGAGAGGGTAACAGCGACGCCTAAGGAAAAGAGCAGCATCAATGTATACCGGTATGCCTTGAAAGTTCTGCTGATTTTCCCTGCGGCATAGTTTTGTGCCACAAAAGTAGCCAGGGCGGTAGAAAATCCCTGTGAAGTATTCCATGTGATACCTTCGATTTGCGAGCCGGTCGTCTGGCTCATCACGCCCAAATGACCTCCGTAAATCGAGGCAATGCGCGCCATGTAAAAGTTGATGCCGGCAAAAAGGCAGTTCATGGCAGCTATCGGGAATCCTAATTTAAGTATGGTCAGGGTATAGCTTTTTTTCAATCTCACGAAGAAGGGGAAACGCTTAAGAATGCCGTTTTTCCCTCTCATTTTGACGATGAACAGTATCATGACAAGTATTTGCGAGAATGCGGTAGCGATTGCCGCGCCTTTCGTTCCCATTGCTCCCGCGCCGTTTATGCCGAAAATCATTACCGGATCCAGCAGCATATTGCAAACCAGCCCGACAGTCAGGAAATAAAAAGGTACGGAACTCCGTCCGATTCCGTTGTATATTCCCGAAAAGGTGAAAACCAGAAAAACCGACGGCAGGGCAATACATACAATCTGCAAATATTCATGCGCAATTTCAGCCACTTCCACCTCGAGCTTGAACAGGTCAATAACGGGATCCGCAAACAGAATCAGCGCGATGCTGACAAACAGTCCCATAATCAGCGAAATGCTGACCGTGTGGGAAGCGTAGACCGCCGCCCTGTCCAGCCGTTGCGAGCCGACCGACTGCGCGATTGTGATTTCGGCGCCTGCCTTGGTCAGGAAGGCTACCGAAGATACCAGCCAGAGGATGATGCCCATCGTCCCGACGGCAGCCATTTCGCGGCTTCCCAAATGACCAATCCATGCCATATCGACGAGGGTATAAGCCATCTGGACAAATCCGGTAGCCATGATAGGCGCCGCAAGTCGCGTCAGCTGTCCGAAAATTTTACCTTCAGTGAGATTTCGTACTCCGCCCTGCGTGTCCATTTCAGTAGAGCAAACGGATTACCCTGTCGGGAATAATTAATGACAGGGCAGTTACGGAAAATATTCCTGTTTTGAGATCGTTGTTAATCATTGCTGCGAGAGCGGCGTTTTCACATATCCCGGGCAAAATCGACTTTAAGATTGTCCCGGTATATATCTGCTGTTCGGGCAGATCGGTAAGCGTCAGTCTGTTTCCCTGAGCGTCTTCCAGCACAATGTGTTCGCCGGCGATATGCGCCCTGTTCAGTTTCAGAAGCACGACGGGATTTTTCTCCATCAGCGGATTTTTGATTGTGGATTTCGCCGTCTTCACCACTTCGGCATAGTCGGACGAGGCTCCGCTGATTACCCTGAGACGGTCGGCGTCCACGGCAAGCCTCAATTTCATGGATTCCCAGCGCACTCGCGGATTGACGTCGCCGGGGTATATGAACAGTTCCGGAATCTGCATTACCTCGAAACATGAGTTTTCTTCCTTTATGTACTTGAGGGCTTTATACGGTCTGTAGTTTTTCGACCTGTATATTTTACCGGTCTTGAGGTTGAACCAGTAGCCTTCGTCTATAAACGCTTTTCGCGCGGCATTGTCATAAGTGTTGTACGAAAGCTGCATTATTTCCGCATTTTCCTCGTACATGCCGTACTTTTTCAGACCTGCGAGTTTCCATACATATCCGGTCTGTTCCTCGATTGAGGAGGAGAGTTCGGGGTCTGCTTCCGGGTTTTCCTTTTTTGCAGTGAAATATTCCCCGCTCTTTTTCAGTAGCGCCGAGATGTAGTTCAACTGGTTGATAACATTCGTATACTCGTCATTTTCCACACAGTTCAATTCGACAAGCAGATTGGTGAAGGCAAGCTGAACGCCTTCGATATGATAGTTTCCAAGTTCCTTGATCCGTTCGTCGAAAGTTCTCCTGACAGTGGCGTCAATTCCCGACAGTCCCATCTGGACAATATTATTCAACAGCTTTTTAGCGATTTCGATTCCGGACAGTTGCGTTTCTGTCTTTTTTATGATACTCTTTGTATTCAGAGGCTTTTCAGCCGCTTTTTCCTTTGTATCGGAGATTTCCTGTTCTTTGTTTTCAACGCGTTTCTGGATTTTTGCCCGCTTGCTCGCAATTTCTTCAGGTATTTCGGCTACAGTAAACTTCAACTGCTTTTCAAAAGCATAGAGCAGTCCGGTACTGTGTTTGCATGGGAACTGCCTGCTGGGACAGTTGCAGCGGAAAACAGGCTTGCTTTCATCAATATAATCAACAGAACAAAAATACGGACTGGCGCCGCTTCCGGAACATTCTCCCCAAATCAGGGAACCGTCTTCTGACATTTTAAGATTGGAAAATTTGTTTTTGCTTACTAAATCCCTGCCGTTTTTGGCTACAGCAGCATTCGGGACTAATAATTCTATCTCAGACGCTGTTATCTTCATAATGATTTTTTTATCTTCGTGATCCAGCTGGGGTTCGAACCCAGGACCCCATCCTTAAAAGGGATGTGCTCTACCT
>JAISDR010000285.1 GCA_031264645.1 Prevotellaceae bacterium
TAACAGTCTAATATACAGGATTAACACATTTAAAACAGTTATAATTTTTATTTCCGTGTTTCGTATAATAAAATTAATACTATCTTTGAACAGGATTTTTAATTAGTTAGTCATGGATGACAGTAAAACAGCAGTTTTGATGGTATTCCACAGTATACCTCAAGCGAAAATAGTAAAAGGCTTACTTGAAGCAAACGAAATACGTTGTTTTTTATCTACAGAAGCCACGATATTTGGAACCTTCTTTTCCAACGATAACAGCATAAAACTGTACGTTATGGAAGAAGATTACGCTGCGGCAAAGGAACTTTTGACGGGCTCGTGGCAGGATGAATCGGCATAAATTCGGATAACATTTTTATGCCGTATCAAAAAAAATGCAGCCGAAAAATGACTTAATCGGCTGCATGTTAAAAATTAACGTAAAAAAAGGATGTACGTTACAATGTATTCAATGCGTTACTCAAATCGTCCTTTATATCTTCGATATTCTCTATACCTAAAGATACTCGCAGCTGATTCGGATAAACGCCGGCAGAAACAAGCTCTTCCTCTGTCAACTGGGAGTGTGTAGTAGATGCAGAATGGATAATCAGCGTTTTTGCATCTCCGACATTTGCCAGATGACTGATCAGTTCCAGATGACTGATTAATCCCTGAGCCTGCTCCGAAGTTCCTTTTATCCTGAACGACAGTACGCCGCCAAAACCGTTACGCAAATATTTTTTTGCCAGTTTGTTATGCGGGCTGCTTTCCAGTCCTGCATAATTGACGCTTTCTATCTTCGGATTTTTTTCGAGCCACTGAGCCAGTTCCAGAGCGTTATCGACACTGCGCTGTACTCTTAGCGACAATGTTTCAAGACCCTGCAGCAGCAAAAACGAATTGAACGGGCTGATACATGGACCCAGGTCGCGCAAACCCTCGGCGCGTGTACGGATTGCGAAAGCTATATTCCCGAAAGGAGAAGAAGCTCCGAACACTTCCCAGAAGTTCAATCCGTGATAACTGTCGGTCGGTTCGCTAAGCGCAGGATATTTCCCGTTATCCCAGTTGAAATTTCCACCGTCGACAACAATTCCACCGATGCTTGTTCCGTGTCCGCCGATCCATTTCGTTGCCGAATGTGTTACGACATTTACACCCCAGTCCAAAGGTCGGAAAAGATACCCGCCGGCGCCGAAAGTATTATCTGTCAGTACGGCGATGTCATGCTTGCGTGCAAGAGCGACAATAGGCTCGAAATCAGGAACGTTAAATTCGGGATTACCTATTGTTTCGAGGTATATCGCCTTTGTACGGGAATCTATCAGCGAGGCAATGCTGTCCACATTATCGCCCTTTGCGAAGCGGACTTCGATGCCAAGGCGACGGAACGAAACCTTAAACTGATTGTAAGTTCCTCCATACAAATAAGATGTACTCACGATATTGTCGCCTACTCCCGCGATATTGTTGATTGCGAGAAACTGGGCGGCCTGTCCCGAAGAGGTAGCCACAGCGGCGCTTCCTCCTTCCAGGGCTGCGATCCGGTCTTCGAATACTGCTGTTGTGGAATTTGTCAGTCGGGAATAGATATTTCCGAACTTCCTTAGGGCAAAACGGTCTGCCCCATCCTTTGCATCTTCAAAGACATAAGATGAAGTTTGATAAATTGGCACAGCCCGTGAATTTGTTACCGGGTCTGGCGTCTGTCCTGCGTGTACCTGCAGGGTTTCAAAGCGATAATTCTTTTTACTCATAATTCTTAGCTTTAACTTTATTAATTAATATATTATAAAAACAAAAATCCGGCGTTTCCGCCGGATTTTCTCTTATTTTTTACTCATTTTTACAGCAATAAAGATACAGTCCGGCATATACAAAAACACATACACATGGCTGCCATGCATCCACTGTGTTTCTCATTTACCTTATATATCTCTATCTTTCTCATTAACAAAAAAAATCTTTATACCAACGCGCAAAAGTAACTAAATAAATTTATCCGGCAACATTTTTTTTACATTTTTTCTTATGATTAATCATTCCGCCTGCTGTTAAAACAATATAACTGTCTTGTTATTAATATAAAAGCATTAGATTATCTCTAATAAAATTTCTGTAAAAAAATTTTATTTACCTCTTAAAAATCCACGCATCTTCGGGACAGTAACTCAAGTTCAGCATGTTTCTGAGCGCTGTTTCCGCTTCCTGCAAAGTTTCGAAGGAAACAGCCGACACATGAGTTAAACCGCCATAATTGAACAGCACGGGATTGTACCCGTTTGACTTGAATAAACTGGACATGTTGTCGGCGTTAGGTTTTTCTTCAAAAGCGCCTACTATAATATGGTAGGGTTTTGGCGCCTGATTTTTCGCCTGTTCTTTTTCCATCGCCACCAGCTCCTCGTATTTAATCCGTTCGGCATTACGAATGCTGTCCAGATTTTCCTTGTCGCTTATTTTTTCTTCCGAAACGGCTTTCGACTTGCCCAAAACACTTGTATTAAACCAGTCGCATCCGGTCAATCCCAATCCTAACAGCAGAAGTATGGCTAACATAACTGTTACGGAAAACGCAATTATTATCTTTTTCATCATTACAATTTTATATCATGTATAAACAAAAATTTCGGTCAAAGGTACGTGATTTTAATTAAATTTGATTACTTTTGTTGGAAAATTTAGTATTTACGATTTGTTTTTAACAAAATTAAACGGATGAAATATCTTTTACATAACTTATTAACACTTATTTCTGTATTGTTTAGCGGTATAATAACTGCTTCCAGCGACACTGTTTGCACTAATCGTGCCGATTATGCAGACGAGAACGCTATAACTCTGATTTTTGCCGGAGATGTAATGCAACACTCGACACAGTTCAACGGAGCGCTCAGGGCTGACGGCGTATACGATTTCGAGCCCTGTTTTCAGTATATAAAAGACGAAATACTTTCGGCGGATTTGGCTGTTGCCAATCTCGAAGTCCCTTTAGCCGGCAAACCTTATTCGGGTTATCCGTCGTTCAGCGGTCCCGACGAAATAGCTATGGATTTGAAAAAGATAGGTTTCGATGTTTTGCTTACTGCAAATAATCATTCGTGCGACAAAGGCTCGAAAGGCGTGAAAAGAACTGTAGACATACTGGATTCATTCGGCATCGTACATACGGGAATGTTCAGAAATAAGGACGAACGCGCTGAAAAGTACCCGCTTATCGTTTCGGTAAAAAATTTCAGGATCGCCATACTGAACTATACGTACAGTACTAACGGGATGAGACCTGACCCTTTATTGATCAATATGATTGACAGCGCGCAGATAATCGAAGATATAAAAACGGCAAAATCATCGGCTCCGGATATAATAATCGCATTCATGCACTGGGGAAATGAGTATGAAAGGCGTCCCAGCGACGAACAGAAAAAGCTGACGGAGATGTTTTTCCTCAATGGAGTGAGTCTTGTGATAGGGGCGCATCCGCATGTGATACAGCCAATGGAAAAACGCTATTCCGCAGATGGAAGATGCGATAAGCTGGTCGCATATTCTCTGGGTAATTTTGTGTCCAACCAGCCATTTCCGAATACCGACGGAGGAGCGATACTGAAACTATCGATAGCTAAAGACGGGCAAAATCCCAAGATTACATGGGCAGGATACAATCTTGTCTGGGTCTATAAACCTAAGGAAAACGGGAAAACACGACATTATATTCTGCCGGTAGCCGATTATGAAGACAATACCGAAAAGTTGGACGCTTCATTCCTGAAAAATATTAAGTCTTTTGCGAAAAATGCGCGTACTCTGCTGAATAAGGAAAACACAGGAATCGGAGAATATAGAATTTTGCCGCATAGAAGGAAAATCGAACGGTTGCAACAGATTGAAACAAGCCCTGTAAAAGTCGAGCAAATGAAATAAATTAGGATACTATATTTAATTATTTATTATTTTTCTTACTTTTGTCCGCCGGTTATATTTTGGCAGAGGATAGTAATATATATATAAATGAATGAAATAGCGAAACAGATTGGACATATAACGCAGGTAATAGGACCTGTTGTCGACGTAAATTTTGAAGGAGTATCGGAACTTCCGAACATCCATGATGCACTGAAGATAAAGCGTGAAAACGCTCCCTCGCTGGTACTGGAATGTCAGCAGCATATTGGCGAAAGAACTGTCAGGACAATTGCGCTTGACGCCACCGAAGGACTTTACAGGGGGATGGAAGTCGTGGCTTTAAACTCGCCCATCACCATGCCTGTAGGGGAGCAGATTAAGGGACGCCTGCTGAATGTAGTGGGAAAACCTGTTGACGATTTGAAAGTTATCTCGAAACATGGAGCTTACCCTATACACCGCGACCCTCCCAAATTCGAAGATTTATCTACCGAAAAGGAGATTCTCTTTACAGGAATCAAAGTGATTGACCTGCTCGCTCCATATCAGAAAGGAGGGAAAATAGGACTGCTTGGAGGCGCCGGCGTGGGCAAGACCGTACTCATCATGGAGTTGATAAACAATATCGCCAAGGGATACAGCGGCTACTCCGTGTTTACGGGCGTAGGCGAACGGACGCGCGAAGGAAACGACCTTCTCCGCGAAATGATAGAGTCGAATATAATCTGCTACGGCGACAAATTCAGAGAGGAAATGGAGAAGGGAAACTGGGATCTCTCCCTTGTGGATTACGAGGAACTGAAAAAATCACAGACAACCCTCATTTTCGGGCAGATGAACGAGCCTCCCGGAGCGCGCGCTTCCGTGGCGCTGTCGGGACTGACAGTCGCCGAAGCATTCAGGGACGAAGGAATCAATGAAACCGGCAGGGGAAAAGACATCCTGTTTTTCATCGACAACATTTTCCGTTTCACGCAGGCGGGAGCCGAAGTTTCCGCTCTTTTGGGCAGGATGCCTTCCGCAGTGGGCTATCAGCCAACGCTGGCAACGGAAATGGGTGTGATGCAGGAGCGTATTGCCTCGACAAAGTACGGTTCCATCACCTCGATGCAGGCAGTGTATGTTCCTGCGGATGACCTCACCGATCCGGCTCCGGCAACAACTTTTGCGCATTTGGACGCTACAACGGTTTTGAGCAGAAAGGTTTCCGAGCTGGGCATTTATCCTGCCGTCGACCCGCTCGAATCGTCTTCAAGAATACTTGACGCCCTGATTATCGGTGACGATCATTACAATACAGCTCAGAGAGTGATTCAAATTTTACAGAAATACAAGGAATTGCAGGATATTATCGCCATACTCGGCATGGAAGAACTGTCGGAAAGCGACAAGTCTGCAATACTGCGTGCGCGAAGGATACAAAGATTCCTGTCGCAGCCTTTCCACATGGCGGAAGCCTTCACCGGAACGCCGGGCGTGATGGTGTCCATAGAAGAAACGATCAGGGGTTTCAAAATGATTCTCGACGGGGAAGTGGACGAATATCCCGAGTCGGCTTTCAATCAGGTGGGAACGATAGACGAAGCAATAGAAAAGGGTAAAAAAATACTTGCAAGCAGTTCGGACGAGTTTATTTGACGAAGTTTGCTTTAATTTATGGGATTATGTTGAGATTTTGCATTGTTGGCTTATGTCTGGCGGGTTTGCTGGTTTCGTGCAGAAGCAATCGACCGGATATTTCGAATATCGAGCTGAATCTGGAAATACAGCGGCTCGACAGGGATATTTTTAACTATACCGTCGACAGTCTGTATAGTAAATACGGGATATTTCTCGACTACTATACCGAAGGCATTCTTGATATAGGAAACTGCAGAGACAGTTCGTTTCTCGAATATCTTGAGGCTTTCAAAACCGATTCCACAGTTATAAAGTCACGCAGCGATGTAGAAAAACAGTATCCCGACTTGAAGAAGCTTACCGTCAGTCTCACCGAGGCGCTAAAGTATTATCATTACTATTTTCCCGACAGGCATATCCCGAAAGTTTACACCTACATTTCGGGATACAATCAGTCACTTATGCTTACGGACAGCGTTCTCGCTATCGGTTTGGACAAGTATCTGGGAGCGAACTATGAATTTTACGACAGTCTGCAGTTTAACAGATACATGTCGCGGAATATGTATCCCGAAAAGATTGTTTCCGACTTTATCGAAACTTTGACAGCCAGCGAATGGGTATTCAATACAAGAAAAAGTAACGACCTGATTTCGAAGATGCTGTTTGAGGGGAAGATTTTTTATGCCGCAAAAATGATTCTGCCCGACGCAGCCGATTCGCTGATATTCGGATTTACTGCCGACCAGATTCGCTGGTGTAAAAATAACGAAAAAACGATGTGGATAACCCTGATTGAAGAGAAACTGCTGTTCTCGACAAACTCTTTCACGATTAGACAACTGACAGAGCTTGCTCCGTTTACTTCTTATTTTACTAAAGAATCCCCCGGCAGGGCTTGTAACTGGATTGGATATAATATAATAAGGAAATATATGAAAAACAGTCCCGAAACAAGCCTTCGTGAATTGATGGATAACGACGACTATCACAAGATATTCGAACAGGCAAAATACAAGCCGAATTAGAGACAGGCTGTTTTTTGTTTATCCGACACTTCCTTCCAGACTGATTTCAAGCAGTTTTTGTGCTTCTACGGCAAATTCCAT
>JAISDR010000287.1 GCA_031264645.1 Prevotellaceae bacterium
TCCCCACGTAGCTCATCTCGCCCGCCACCGTCGAAGCGGCGATGTGCAAGGTTTTTACCGGAATGACCTTTTCCTTTGTTTCCGGTTCGGGCTTGTTTGAACAACCCGCCGGCAAAAGCATTGCCGACAGACATACGAAAATCATTGCCTTGGAAGTCAATGATACCATTACCTTTTTCATTATGATTTTATTTTATTTAAATAATACATCTTTTTCCTGTATGAAAAACCGCGGCAAAGGTACGGGCGGAAATCCGAACGCGAAAGGTCAAAAGAGGGCAAATGTTGGACGATAGGTCGTTTTTGTTGTGAGAGATTCCGGGCAGAACATTACGTTGGAAAGCAGTTAATCCGTCATTGCTGCCATTTTGTCGCTTTTAGAGAGGCACTTGTCGGTAAAAGCGAGGAATTTCTCACTCCGAGCATAGGCTTTGACGCTTGGAGCATGCCTATGGTAAATTAAGCGCTTCTATACTGTTTATCCAGGCATTGAAGCGGGGGCATTTGTTGCGGATACGCAATAGTCCAATGGCTTCGGCCAATACATTACCATATACTACCTTAGAATATCTTTAATTATGCGCTGTAAGCGTTTTGAAGGAGCATTGTCCCGCGTACTGTTTATCATTTCGGGATTTGTAAACTGGTCGAAAGCGCTTTGCAACTCCGGTAAGCCTACTAAATCTGCCGCAGGTATCTGTTCATGAAAAATGTTTATATCATTAAATAGCAGTCCTTCAAACTCGCGTAGTTGCATGTAGGGTATGAAGCGGTAGCGCAGTTTTTCGTCTATGTCATCCTTCATTTTTTGTTCCAAGTAAGAAAGGCGGTCGTTTTTATCTGCTATTTTTGAAGCCTCCTCCCAAGCGGGGAAATTGTGCTCTGCGTATATTCCATAGTAGTCTATAAATAATGACACAGAGCATGCAGGGTCTTGTTTCAAATGATTTTCTATTTGTTCTTTCAGTGCGCTCCAGTTTGCAATTCCACCGTTACTCTTTTTAGTACGCGGAGCTTTTACATCTATTTCTCTCATTGCAAAATGAGGCAAGAGGGTCTTGTTACAAAACTCTTGCTCGGTATATCCTTCACATATAATGATTATCCGTTGCATGTCAATGTAGTTAGGTTGTCCGGAAGTAATGATGTTTCTTTTCCATAGGTCGTCAATTGTGTAATTTTCCAACCATACGGCAAGTTCGTCAGCGTCTAACCGTTTAAAAATAGTTTCGCCGTTAATTTGGTCAACGGTAATAATATCTTCCGGTTTAAAATGGCCTATCAAATCGGTGGATTGTGTGGCTAAAATAACCTGGCAACTTTTGGCGGCTGCGGATTGTATCATGCCCGCCAGTTTGGCAATAGCCGTCGGGTGTAGCCCTAACTCGGGTTCATCAATAATAATGGTTTGAGGTATATGAGGCTGCATAAACAGCGTTGTAAGGGCAATAAAGCGTATTGTCCCGTCAGATAAATCGTTCACGCCGTAAATGGAGGGGCTATACCTGCTTTGACAGCGCAGGCGAATATTACCGTTGCTTTCCGGCTTGAATATAAAGTCTAAAAAATAGGGAGCAACTGATTGTATTGTCTTTACAATAAAGTCATAAACAATCCTGTCTTCATTGTAAATGGCAAACAAGTATGCAGCGAGGTTCTGTCCTTTGCCGTAGAGAGAAAATTTGTCATTTTCCATGTTCGACTCTTTGTTAAACGGTGAATTTTCACCGACGTCATGAAAATGATATTTTTCCAATGCATTTAAGTATTCCCTAATGTAGCCTGCTCTGGGTTTAACGTTATTTCTCAGGTTTGATTCCGTATTAAAAGTGGCTATCTCAAGCGGATTTTGATAATAGGGATTGGTGTCATACCATAAGCCCTCATTTGTAAATATAAAATCCTGTTCGCCTTTCTTGAGCGTAAAGGAATATCCATTACGGTCGAATTTCAGGTGCACACTAATCTCTTTCGTTACTTTGTCTCCCTTGTGCAGGAACTTATCGGCGCTACCGCGTAAGGCGACATATTCCCGCAGGTTTTGTTGGTATATGTTCTTTAAAAACTCGAAGAACGATAGAAAATTACTTTTCCCGCCACCATTGGCGCCAATGAGGATGTTGATGTTTTTTAAATCAATCCGCTGTCCCTTGATGGATTTGTACCCTTGTATCTCTATATAGTCCATGACTTGTGTTTTGGATTATTTTTATTACTATTGCTTTCGTCGCTAATTTCTCACTTTTGACAGATTTGCAGATTCGGCCGGTCGACCTTTACTGCTACCGTCTTTGTGGCATTTGCCGTTCTTTCCGTAATTGTTTAATTCACTCGGTGAACTTCATAATCTTGAAATTATCGTTTTGATATTTTCGACAAAGGTACAACTTTTTTCCTGATTGATACTTGTTTTATGTTTGGATAGTCAACGAAAATTACCTCGATTGAATTGCCTTTCTGTCTCCGTATTCTTTTTTCGCATAAGTTGGATAATAATTCGTTTTTATTTTGTCCATATCGCAAATAAACCTACATTTACACCCCAAAAAAGTATATGAAAACGAATATCCTGCCTTTCAACTGGCGCGACAAGCTGGGAAACACGGAATACTGTTCGATAGGCGATGATTTTATCCTGCTCGAAAATCCGGATATTACCGACGTTTCGACTTATCCGTTCAAGCTGGATGTGCTTGTGACCGCCATTTGTCTCAGAGGGACGATGCAAGGGAGTATTAACATGCAGTCCTACACGTTTCAGGGGCCGAACCTGATTGTCGTCTTTCCCGGACAAATTGTAAAATACGAATCAATTAGCGACGACTTTTCGGGAATTTTCATTATTGTCTCCCAAAAGTTCATCAGCGATTTGAAAATAAACGTCAAGGAAGCCCTGTCGCTCAATTTTTCCCTTCATCAAAAACCCTGGATACCGTTGAACGAACAGGGACTGAATGTGCTGATGCTCCATTTTGAAATAATGAAAAAGGTGATGCGGGTAAATATGGAAAATCCGTACTGCATTGAAATGGTCAGGCACATAACCATGTCGGCCTTCTACGGCATGGGCTTTCATTTTCACCTGTTTACAGTCAAAGGCAAAAAATCAAAACGGGAAATGCTCGTCGAGAAATTCCTCGACTTGGTGCAAACCCATTACCGGGAACAGCGGGAACTGGGATTCTATGCCGACAAGCTGTGCCTCACGCCCAAACATCTCTCGAAAGTGGTCAGGGAAACCAGCAGCACGACGGCCAGCGGGTGGATAGAAAATCACGTGATACTCGAAGCTAAAGCCCTCCTGAAATCGACCGACATGACGATTCAACAAATCAGCGAAGAGATGAATTTCCCTTCGCAGTCGTTTTTCGGGAAATATTTTAAGCGGTGCACGGGGATGTCGCCGAGTGAATATAAGAAGTAACAAGCGAAGAAGCGGGCTAAATCTTTTTTTGAGGCGCCGGAGAAAAATTACTGTCTTCGCCGGGAAAAAAGATATGTCCAAAAAAGCAACACCCCAGGCCGAACAGCTGCTACACTCCTTACTGAGGATTCATGTCTACTCGGCCGCGGGAAACAAAAGAAACAAGTGTTTCTTTTCTCTCCCGCGGCGGGTGACAAAAGAAGTGAATGTTTCTTTTATCTCCCGCGGCGGGTGACAAAAGAAGTGAATGTTTCTTTTATCTCCCGCGGCGGGTGACACAAGAATTGAATGTTTCTTTTATCTCCCGCGGCGGGTGACAACAGAATCGGATGTTTCTTTTATTTCCAGCGGCGGAAAATAACAGAATCGGATGTTTCTTTTGTTTCCCGCGGACGAGTAGACATGAATCCTCAGTAAGGAGTGTAGCAGCTGTTCTGCCTGGGGTGTTGCTTTTTTGGACATATCTTTTTTCCGGCGAAGGCAGTAATTTTTCTCCGGCGCCTCAAAAAAAG
>JAISDR010000304.1 GCA_031264645.1 Prevotellaceae bacterium
ACGAATTGCTTCGCTTTTTACCGAAGAGTTTTGGCTAAAATAACCGTATAATTATCTATTCTAACCTTAATTCTTCTAAAAATGCCGCACTTAGTTAATTATCAGCATATCACAGATCCGATTTTAAGATAAATAAATTAAAACACTAATTATAAACCAATTAACTGTAATCATGTGCCTCCGGGATAATTTGGGTGTCCCAGTGACGAGGTCAGGAGAGTTATTTCTAATCATCTCATAATCTCCTGAAAACAACTTCCAGACACGATTATTATTAAAATCCGTGAAGGGAAATATAACAGTCAGTTCGCAAACTTGTTTTGTTCTCAGTGCAAGCGCGCAAATGCGGAAAAGACAAAAAGAATTATGTTTTTATTGACAAAATTCCCGAGGAATTTAGTAATCGTGTTCCACCTGTTCCAGTTTTTGTTTAAGCGCTTCCATTTTTTCTTCGTGGAGGACTTTTTTATATTCGATTGGCAGGACTTTGATAAAGTGTTTCACATAATTGTCCCAGTCGGCGAGGATACGTTTTGCCACCGGGCTTTGCGTATGATTTTCGTGCTTGGAGATCAGGGAGTGTAACTCTTCGTTGTCAGCCTTATCCTCTATCAGGGACAGTTCCACCATTTCCATATTGCAGAAATAGTCGAAATTGTCGTCCATATTGAGGACGTATGCGATGCCGCCGCTCATTCCGGCGGCGAAATTCTTGCCGCACGAACCGAGTACCGCGACCCTTCCTCCGGTCATATATTCGCAGCAGTGGTCTCCCGTGCCTTCGACTACGGCTGTCGCGCCGCTGTTTCGCACGCAGAACCTTTCGCCGACCCTGCCGCTGATATACACTTCGCCGGACGTAGCGCCGTAAAGCAGAGTATTCCCGGCAATTATGTTCCTGTCAGGCTCGAACGCGCTGCCCTCCGGAGGCAAAAGGATTATCTTTCCGCCCGAAAGCCCTTTCCCGAGATAGTCGTTTGCCTCGCCTTCGAGCCTGAACGTTATCCCGGCAGCCAGAAAAGCGCCGAAACTCTGTCCGGCAGAACCCTTGAACACAATCCGCACAGTCTCGTCGGGCATGCCGGCGTTTCCGTACAGCCTTGCGACCTCGCCCGAAAGCATCGCTCCCGTCGCGCGATTGGTGTTTGCGATATCCATTTCGCAGCGCACGGGTCTGAGCTGCATGAGCGCCGGTTTTGCCGCGTCGATCAGCGATATGTCCATGACGCTGCCGATCCGGTGTTCCTGCGGAGCGCTGAACTTCAAACCGTTTTTGAGATTCCGGTCGAAATACAGCATCTTCGAAAAGTCGAGTTTTGCCGCCTTTGCGTTTCCCGTTTCGATTTTTTCGATAAGGTCGGCTCGCCCGACAATCTCGTTCAGGCTGCGGAATCCCATAGCGGCGAGATGTTCGCGCACTTCCATTGCAAGGAATGTGAAGAAGTTCACAAGATACTCGTGTTTCCCCCCGAAACGCTTTCGGAGTTCGGGATCCTGCGTGGCAACGCCTACGGGACAGGTATTCAGATGACACTTGCGCATCATCACGCAGCCAAGCACAATGAGGGCGCTCGTTGCAAATCCAAACTCTTCGGCTCCCAGAAGCGCCGAAATGATTATGTCCTTTCCCGTTTTCAGCTGTCCGTCGGTCTGGAGGCGCACGTACTTGCGCAAATCGTTGGTCACCAAAGTCTGCTGCGTCTCCGCAAGACCGAGTTCGCCCGGCATTCCCGCCCTGAATATCGAGCTTATCGGGCTTGCCCCCGTCCCGCCTTCGCATCCGCTGATTACAATCACGTCAGCTTTGGCTTTTGCGACGCCTGCCGCGATTGTTCCGACGCCCGTTTCCGAGACAAGCTTGACGCTGATTCGAGCCGAAGGATTTATGTTTTTCAAGTCGAAAATCAGCTGAGCCAGGTCTTCGATGGAATATATGTCGTGATGCGGCGGGGGCGATATCAGCGAGATTCCCGGGATTGAATGGCGCGTTGCCGCGATTATCCTGTCGACCTTGTATCCGGGCAACTGGCCTCCTTCGCCCGGTTTCGCCCCCTGCGCTATTTTGATCTGTATTTCGTCGGCGTTGACCAGATATTCCGCCGTTACCCCAAACCGTCCCGAAGCAATCTGCTTGATGGCGCTGCGTCTGTTCAGCCCGTCCTCGCCGACAGTGAAGCGCGCAGGGTCTTCGCCTCCCTCGCCGGTATTGCTTTTTCCATGAATTGTATTCAGCGCCACAGCCATAGCCTCGTGTGCCTCCCTGCTTATCGAGCCAAACGACATCGCTCCGCTGACAAAGCATTTCGTGATGTTTTCGACAGGCTCGACTTCGGATATGTCTACTGCTCCCGCCGGATTTTTCCGGTACGTCAGGAAATCACGGAGAAATACGGGAGCGGGCTTGTTGTCCACTATACCCGTAAACTCTTTGAATTTGGCATAATCACCCGTCCGCGCGGCTATTTGCAGCTTTGAGATGGTTTCGGGATTCCATGCATGACTTTCGCCGTTGCGCCTGTAGGCATACGTTCCGCTGTTGACCAGACTGTTCGAATCGATTTCACCGTCAAACGCCGCGGAATGCCGGACAAGCGCGTCGGCTGCAATCTCTTCAATCCCGACGCCTCCTATCCTGGAATTCATCCCCTTGAAATACTTTTCGAGGAAATCCTGACTCAGTCCCACCGCCTCGAAAATCTGCGCTCCGCGATAGCTTCTCAGGGTGGATATTCCCATTTTCGACATGATTTTCAGAAGCCCCTTGTGGATGGACTTGAGATACTTTTTCTCCGCCGTCCTGTAATCGTTGCGGATTTCGCCCCGGCTTGTCAGGTCATCTATCACCGAAAGAGCCATATATGGATTGATGGCAGTCGCCCCGAACCCGAACAGCAGTGCAAAGTGCATGACTTCGCGGGCTTCGGCGGTCTCGGCGATAATCACTATCTGCATTCTTTTCTGTCTGGATATAAGGTAATGGTGCACGGTCGACACCGCCAGCAGCGAAGGTATGGCTGCATTGTCCGCATCGACGTTCCTGTCGCTGAGTATGACGTAATTGTATCCGTCGTCCACAGCCTTTTCCGCCTTACGGCACAGCTCGTCCAGAGCCGAAGCCATTCCCGCGTGTCCCTTTTTCGCCTCGAATACCATCGGGAGCGACAAGGCTCTGAATCCCTTGTATCCCAGGTTTGCCAGAATGTCAAGCTCGTCGTTACTAATAACCGGCATGTGCAGCTTGACCATTTTGCACAGGTCGGGCGAAGGCTCAAGGAAATTACCGTCCTGCCGACCGATATACAGCGAGAGCGACATCACAAGTTCCTCGCGTATGGGGTCTATCGGAGGATTGGTAACCTGCGCAAACAGCTGTCTGAAATAGCTGTAGAGCAGCTGCGGCTTGTCCGACAGTACAGCCGGCGGGGTGTCGTTGCCCATCGACCCGACAGGTTCCTTCGCGTCGGCAGCCATGGGTACGATTATCCTTTCGACGTCTTCTTTCGTATATCCGAAAGCGTGCAGAAACTCCCTGTGGCTGTTCACCCTGTGCTTAATCACGCGTCCCGAGGATATGTCGGACAGCATAATCCTGTTTTTCGCCAGCCATTCCCCGTAGGGATACGCCGCCGCCAGCCCGTTCTTGAGGTCGGAATCGTAATATATCCTGCCTTCGAGAGTGTCGATCATCAGCATTTTACCCGGCTGCAGGCGTCCTTTTTCCCTGACTTCGTCCGCCGCAAAGGGCAGTACTCCCGCTTCGGAAGCAATGACTACAGTATCGTCTTTTGTTATCAGGTATCTGGCTGGGCGCAAACCGTTCCTGTCCAGCATTCCGCCGGCATACCGTCCGTCGGTAAACAGCAGTGTCGCAGGCCCGTCCCAGGGTTCCATGATGAGGCTGTGATATTCGTAAAACGCTTTCAGCTCGTTCGATATCGGGTTTTTCTCGTTCCAGCTTTCGGGGACGAGCATGGACAGCGCGTGCGGCAGGGTCTTTCCCGCCATGACAAAGTACTCGAGAACGTTGTCGAGCGAAGCGCTGTCGCTCATTCCGTCCTGAATGATGGGGAAAACAGCTTCCGCATCGCCCAGTCCCGGAGCTTTCAGCAGACTTTCGCGCGCCTGCATCCAGTGCCTGTTTCCGCGGATGGTGTTGATTTCGCCGTTATGTCCCAGCAGCCGGAATGGCTGAGCCAGATCCCAGGTCGGTAATGTGTTGGTGCTGAAACGCGAATGTACCAGCGCCAGCCCGCTTGTGAAGTAGGGGTTGCTCAGGTCGGTGAAATATTCACGCAACTGCGTCGAGGTCAGCATTCCCTTATACGTAAGCCTTTGCGACGAAAGGCTTACGATGTAAAAACCGTGCGCCCCGATTGACGGAAGGGCGCTTATTTTCTTTTCGATCTTTTTACGCGCTACATACAGCCTGATTTCCAGATTCGCGGAACTGTCCTTAGCTGTAACGTATATTTGCCTGATATCCGGCTCCGAGTTTCTCGAAATTTCGCCCAAAATGTCGGGATTTGTCGGCGTTTCCCTGACTTTCAACAGCGACAGTCCCTCGCCTTCCAGCGTTTCGCTGATGACGTCAAGACATAATCCTGAAAGCGTCCTGTCTTTCGGCAGAAACACAATGCCTGTGCCGTACTTCCCCGGAGCAGGCACGGGAATGCCCTGTAAAAGAGTAAACTCGTGAGGGATCTGTACTGTTATCCCTGCCCCGTCTCCTGTCTTGTTATCGGAACTTTCGGCTCCCCGATGCAACATGTTTTCAAGAATCTGCAAGGCTTTCTCAACAATGTCATGAGACTTGTCGCCTTTGATGTTCGCAACAATTCCAACTCCGCAGGAATCATGTTCAAAACCGCATTCATATAAATTTTTTCCTTTCATAGCCGCTGTGATAAATATATACTCGTTAATACCAATTTTCTAAAAATTTTCATCAATGTTATTCCAATACCTTATAATTTTTCACAAAAAACAACCAGATAAGAGAAAATTCATATCCGGTTGTCAAATATAAACCCTATAAATAACAGCGCAATATTAATGAAAATATTTTTAATCGGAAAAAATGCGTGTAAATATGTAATACGCACCGGACAATTGAGTTTGGATTTTTTTCCTACTTTTGCGCCCGGAATATTAAACAATGTTACTGTAATGAATATTAAATCAATCCTGAAAACTCTTAAAACATACACAATTATATCTTTGGGCATTTTTATTTATGCGTTTGCATGGAAGGCGTTTTTGATTCCTAACG
>JAISDR010000001.1 GCA_031264645.1 Prevotellaceae bacterium
CTGGGCGCCGAACCGGATATTAGTCTGAAAAACGTTACACAGCCCGTGGCGGCAATACTCTGCAAGGCGGCGGTAGACGCTTCCGTCGGACTGCCGATAAAGGCAATAGTTATCGATACTTTGTCGGGCAGAACCGGTCGATATATCGCGGCTTTCCGTCCCAAAGCGCCTATCTTTGCAAAATGCTATAAAAGTTATTCAATGAGGGAACTCGCCCTTTCATACGGAGTTTTTGCAACAATGATGGCGCCGCGCCAGACAAAGGACGAATTTGAACATGCCGCAATAGAATCTCTGCTCGAAACAAACTGCTTTAAACCCGAAGATTTGATAGTCATTATAGGCGGAAGTTTCGGACCTTCGGAGGGAGCTTCGTTTATAGAAATAAGCTCTGCAAAAATCGTCAAACGGGAAACAGAGAATTAAGTGAAATAAAGTCGCATCCCCAATCTTATTTTTCCAACAGCCATTTCCAAATTGGAATAACCCTGATTTCAATTCCTTCAATTGAAATAATTTCTTCTTTGTTTTTGGTAATTATCAAAAATTCACTTATTTCCCATCGTTTTGAAATTTGCAGCAGGGCATTGATTTCACGTTTGCGGGTTTCGATATCGTCTAATGAATAGCATACCTGAATCGCCATCCGCTGTTCCGGCAGGAAAAAATCCACTTCGATATTATCCTGAAAATAATATATTTCGTTACCAAACAGTCGTCGGAGTTGAATAGCTACCTGATTTTCCAGCAATGCCGTAGACGAATCGAAAAGAAAGAGGTTAAGAATACCGTTATCAATGAAATAATATTTCTTGTTACGTTCCCTGTCAGCCAGTTTTGCCAAAAAGTTCTCAACAGGAAAAATCAGCCACGATTCTTTTAAATAAGTCAGATAATCAATTACCGTATCGGTACTTATTTTTTTACCTGAAGAAGATACCACATTTGCCAGACGGTTGAACGACGAAGGCTGTTTCACGCTTTCAGCCAGTTTTTTTACCAGCACGCGCAAAGCAAAATCGTTCCTGACCTGATAGCGTGTAATCAAGTCTCCGAAAAATATTTTCTGATACAGATTGCCGAGCCATTCGCGCTTATCCAACACGCGAATTGTTTCGGGCAAGCCGCCATAGCGGAAATATGTTTCATAGAGTTTCACAATATCGCTGTGAAATTCAAAGACCGCATTTTTTTCGGAAACATTTATCCCGTTCGCCGACAGATATTCGGGAAACGAATAAGGGTAAACGTTTTTAACCATATACCGTCCTCCCAGCGTAGTTGCGATTTCACTGCTCAACATCTTTGCATTACTGCCTGTGATATAAACTCTGTAAGCATTGTCGGCAAGCCGGCGGGCAAACTTTTCCCAGTTTTCAACTGTCTGTATCTCATCAAGGAAAAATATCGGACGACAGTCGAACATTTCTTCATAGCAAACCTTAATCAAATCCAAATCGCTTATATCCACGGAACTTAACCTGTCGTCTTCAAAGTTGAAATAGAGAAATTCCTCGCTGGAATGAGCTTTTTTCAACAAGTTCTTCATTTGTTGAAACATCAAATACGATTTTCCCGCACGCCGCAAACCAACGAAAACATAATTAAGCGATTCCTCGACCGGATAATGCCGCTCAATCAGTTCAACCTTCGAAGTATTTCGCTGATATTCGGTAATCAATAATTTTATCACATCCTTATTCATAACTTTTATCGAATATAATCGACAAAAGTAGTATGTTTTTATCGATTATAAAAGATATTTTAAGATTCTTCGCGTATTTGCTCCGTCTCCGGCAATTCGTTTTCCAATACTATCTCCGGATTCAGGATATACCAGCCGCGTTCGACGCGTATAAATGCTTTTTTGCAGTAGGGCGAATCCTTGTTTGCTTCGTGCAGCGCCATGATACCGTTGATATACGTTCGTTTCTTGCGATAGAGCGGCAGTATCTCGTCGGGCATCAGGGCGGCGAAGCGTTCCAGATCGTCCATGCAGAATGCTCCGATATGGCTTTGGAGCACTATGCCGTCGTCGCGGCGGTTGTATTTTCGAGGCTGGTTGTCGGCAGTGTTGCGAAGGAGTACGAGGAGGAAAAACAGCATGCTGTGGGAATCGATTCGGAAAAGACGCTTGTCGCATTCGTACACCAGCGTTTGCGGGCGTATCCGGCTCCAGTATTCTATGAACATCTTTTTGACGTCCGGCTGCGTTTGTTTCCGGCTGAGGTGTTCCAGATAACCTTTCAGCAGATAGTCCAGCGCTATTCGTCCCGCCTTGTCTGCGCGCACAAGCGAAGCTCCCTGTTTCAGGAGGTCGGCAGCGATTTCAGCCTGTCCGTAATGCAGAGCATGCATCAACCCGGTGGCGTCTTCGTCCGTGGGGAAATCCACGCCATACTTCTGCACGATGTATCCGATACGCGCCTTGTTGCCCAGCCGAATGTGCTTTTCATATTCCTTGCGGTCAACCCGCACCTCCTTCATGTATAGAATTGCCCGCTGAAACTGCAGGCGCGACAGGGCTTCCACCCAGTCGTAACGGCGATGATTTACGGCGTACTGGAACAACTGCTTGCGTTCCTTCTTCACTTCCGCTTCCTTCTTTGCCGGGTCGAGCGCCAGCGACTTGATGGTTTCCAGCTGTTCGCGGCTGATATACTCGTATCCCAAATATTTGGCGCGTATCTGCTCGGCTTGCTCGAACTTGTTCTGTTCTTCGAGGCGGCGGGCTTCTTCCAGCCATTCTTCCTTCGACGATTTGGTTTCGCGCACTTGAATATCCTGCCGGCTTTCCTGCATTTGCAGAAGCCGGAGAGCGGGATGGTCGGCGCGCTGCTCGAAGAGGTAGATGTTTTTGACGGCGCGCGTAACGGCTACGTACAGCGAATTTATATAGAACTTGTAAATTTCGGCGTCCTTGTCGTGTTTATCAGCTGCGCGGCTGTAGCGGAGTTCTTCCTGCTTGAGGTCGTCGACGGTTACGCCGGCAATGATTTCGCGAAATTCGGCTTCGTGGTCGGATATAAAGTCTATCAGTATGACATTTTCGTATTCCAGTCCTTTGGCTTCCTGGACGCTGAATATCAGAGGCGTCTTGAAATAGCGCGCAGCCAGCGCCTTCCGGCTGTTGTCGGAGACGATGACGGCATACCGCGTGCTGTCCTGCGTGCGGCGGTTGAGTTCTTTCTTCTTTTTTTCGTCATTGGCGTAAAGCACGACTTCGCCTTCCTCCCGGCTCACCGTCCCGACCAGGTAGTTGCTTTCGCGGTCGATGGATCCGAAACGGGTATTCTTTATTTTCAGCAGATTATTGCTCAGTCCGACGACATTCAGGCTGTTGCGGTAGTTGGTACGGAGGATTTTGATGATGCTGTCGCTGCCCTCGCCCGATTCGTAAAAATAGGTCTTGATTTTACTCCACGAAAAGAAATTGGGATGAACAATCTGGTTGCTGTCGCCGGTAAGTATGAAACTGGTCTTGTGCTTGAGCGAGGCGAGGATGCATTTCAACTGTATATTGGTGATGTCCTGCACCTCGTCCACCATAATGTAATCGTAATAGGGCTGTATCTTTTCCAGCCATTCGTAGCAAAGGATATTGCTGTCGTAGAGGCGCTCCTCCTTCAGCCATTCGACGTACTTGAGGAAAAGCGGGTGAAGCCGTTCCCTGTCCTGCAGAGGGAAGATGGATTGCTTGACGCCAAGCGTCATGTATTCCTCCTCCGAAAGCCAGGCGGCGTGGACGGGCGAACCGGAAATGACGCCTTTAAACTCCTCGAACACGCGGTAAGGCTCGTATATTTTCACAGCCTGTGCATGACGCGAAAACCAGCGTTCAAAGAGCGGGAAAGTTACTTCGCGTCCCTCGGGTTTCTGCCAGAGGGCGAGGTAATCGTTGAGCGAAAGAAACTCGGTTTCCTGATGCTCGTTGTCGTAACCGAAGGTGTAGTACATCTTCGAAGCGCTGTCGACCAGATAGCTGGAGAGGGATATGTAGGCTACATTCCCGTGCAGGGCTTTCAGTTTCTCCAGCACAAGCGCCGTTTTGCCGCTGCCGGCAGAGCCGACGATAATCAGCGG
>JAISDR010000148.1 GCA_031264645.1 Prevotellaceae bacterium
CTGTTGCTGTTACGGCTTGTTTTTCCCGCGCTTTCCCGTAAATTCTTCCACGACCAGCTTATACACAACAATCCGCTCCATCATGCTTTCGTCAAAATGATACGTCCCGTTTTTCCCGGTCTGATGCTTCATTAAGCGGTTCAATCCGTCCTCTTTTTCGGCTGCCGTGTTCAGCAGTATAATCCTGCCCGTACCGATAATGCTTTCAAATGCATAGCTGTAGCTGCACGGTCGTTCTCCTTCGACTAAAACGCTGTCGCAGTCAATTTCAAAGCATGCGCGGCTGTTCCTTTTTATTATTTCCAGTTTTTTGCCTTCGCGGGCGCTGTGGAAATACAGTGTTAAACCGCCGCCTTCAAAGGAATAGCCATAATTCAGAGGAACGATGTAGGGCTGGTCACTGTCGGACAGCGCAAGCCGGCAGACTTTGTTCCTGTCAATGATTTTCAGCTTTTCGCTGACATCCGATATTTCTTTATCTTTCCTTCGCATAAGTATGAATTAATATTTTAATAAGATGTTGAAAACATAATCTAACTGGTAGAGGCGCAGGGCGAGCGCCCGTGTTTCGTCCTGTTCGTCTTCCATGTATATTCTCCCCTTTAATCTCGGTTCGATAGAAACTATCGGCTTGCCCAACAGAGTACTTATTATGAACTTTGAAGCCTCGCTGTCTTTCATCAGTTTCTTGAAGGCTGTGTCATACATTGGATTTGCTATAACCATGATTTACGTTTTTTTATTGTGCTTTAAGACGGGCAATTTCTGCACGCAGAGCTTCCTCGCGGGCAAGAGCAGCTTCCTCACGGGCAAGAGCAGCTTCTTCACGTGCAATAGCAGCTTCCTTTTCAGCGCGTTCATAGGCAATTGTTTGCAAATGGTCTTTTTCCGACGATTCCAGCAATTCCTGATAAGTCTCCCATGCTTCAATTTCGGCGTCTATCCGCTTACGTTCCTTAGTGTCGGAAGCGCAATAATGCAGGATATCCGTTATCCGGCGAATATTTTTGTCTTCAATCAGATAGGGATAGTATTTTGTCATTTTGCTGTCGACAAAATCGTCCTGTATAAACACGCTCAGCAGTTTATCCAGACTTGTCGTGTAGCGTTCCTTTTCTATTTTACGGGCTTGTACCACTACGCAGTCGTGCGTTATGCGTTCTATAAAATGACTTTTAACATCAATGTCCGTTTCATGGACTGCATCGAAATAGTTTTTGTTCACCCTGACACAGGAGGTCGCAATCTCCGGCAGCTCGAATCCTAAGATATAGATGGCGATTATCGGCAAATTTGTTTCCTTGCCGTCAATCACATCCTTCCGTTTATAGTGCTCGGCAATATAGTGCCTGAACCGTGTGAGATTGGCTATTTTCAATGCCTTTTGAACCTCTATCAGCACTTTCGTGTATTCGTCGGGTCCGGTTTGGATGGTTGCGACAAAATCAAGCCGGTACATGCGCAGGGCTACGTCCATCGCTTTCTCCTGTTCGTTTTCCATGTACGCTACTTCCTGTGATTTTACTTCGATAGAAACTACAGGCTTGCCTAACAGAGTGCTTACAATAAACTTTGAAGTCTCGTTATCTTCCATCAGTCTTTTGAAGACCGTGTCATATATTGGATTTGCTATAATCATGACCTTTAATTTTTAATTTTTTTTATGCAAAAGTAATATGAATTTTTGATTTACGATGATTAATGTTTAATTATTAATGCTGGCGTCAGCTTCGGGGAAACAAAACCCAAAGGGTTGAAATTATTATGGGAAACACAATAAGCAATATAAAACCCTGAAGAGTTTAGCAGACCCAGGGATTCCATGTATCATGCGTCATGTTCCTTTGCTTCCTTTTTTCTCATGGTTCTGCTGCCGTGATGAATAATCCATAATGTAGATTTGCAGGGATTGTCATTCATCCAGATATCCACAATATACTGTGCTTTCTCTCGATTATATTTATAGAGGTCGTTCAGGTTATTGGCTACCGTCAGCTTAATGTATTTGTTGTCCTCATGGCGCAGATTGCCAAGTATCTCTACATAGGTATCGAACTTTTCGACCGCGGCGGTCATCTTTTTTGCCCAGGGCAGGCTGACACGCATACACTCGCTGGAAAGCCGCCTTACAAACAGGCTTTTATCCTTGCTCCATTTTTTTAGAACGGTCATGCTTTTTTCAGGCCATGCCTGAATCAACGGGCGCATTGCGAATTCTCCGGTATGTCGTTTTGTAAACTTTTTGATAAATCCAACCGATAAATTGAAATGCTCGCCGTAATCAGCACAATGCGCTTCGATATATTTCCCGACAGGAGACAGCCACATCGCCGCATACATATCTCCGAGCGAAGACAGTTCCGGACCCAGGATTCTCTCGAACAGTTTTACGGTTTCGGGATACTCAGGCAGGTAATAATCGAATACCTCGACAATTGCCTGCATACGTTGTGAGTATTCTTTACCTTCTACCGATTCCGAAATATCACTTACAAAGCCTTTCCTGTTCAAATCGGGATAGACTTTTGAAATTTTATCGGAAAGCATTTCGGCATACTCTCTGTTATAATAATCCTTCAGTTTCATGATTTTGTTCCTCCAATATTTGTTTAAACTGCAATGTTTCAAATCTCTATATCTACCACAAGGGGCATATTTCATGGTGCAGACCCATTTTTTCATGCCGCAGCCCCGTTTATTTTTCTTTCACTTCAACCGTATCTCCGTCCACGAGTATTACCTGTTTGTTACTGATGGGGTACAGTTTCAGTTCCGACCCGTATTTTGCTATGATTTTTTCGACGGTTTTTTTGAAAGGAAAGTTCGTGTGATGCGGCACGGGATAAAAATCCACGATATTCAGCGCGGTAAATGCTTTCAAATCCGGCGCGGCAGAGCAGCTGTCCATGGCTTTTATGTACTCGATGTCCGGCGACAGAACCACGGAACCGGCAGACGAGCCGATATACAGTTTTCCCGCACGGATTTCCTCCGCAATGATTTTATCCGCCCCCGTCCGCTGCAATTCCTGAAGCAGGAAGAACGTGTTTCCGCCGGAAATAAAGATACAGTCGTTGCCTCTCAGCTTCGCGACAATTTCATGCGAACTTGCCTTGCTGACTTCCAGCTCGTCCACAATCAGTCCGATTTTCTCCAAGGCTTTCCTGTCGGCGCCTACATAAAACCTCAGCTTTTCATGAATACTCGCGGTAGGGATAAAAGTAACTCTTTTCCCCTGAATATCCTGACCGGCAAATTCGGGAAACAGCCGGGCGACGTCTTTGAAAAACGAGGCTAAAAACAGTTTTTTGCTTTCCATTATCTTTTTTTTATTTGATTATATTACTTAGAAATTTACACATCAAAAAATTTTACAAATACGGCGGCAAAGATAAATAAAAATTAATACAATGAACTATTTTGTGAATTTCATTAAGATTTCATTGAACTTTTCCGGATTGTATATGTGATTTCCAATTGCATAATAGACTTTTGTAAGTCCGGTCACATGTCAGTCATATAAGAATATATCTTGTTATCAATGATTTAATTTGAAAAAATCAATACAGTATTTGTTTTCAGTCACATCCCGGTCACATCTCCATCACATGGAATTATCCCCAGTATGGATTGTTTTGTCCTTCGTACTCCGCCGCTCAGTAACCCTACTGCGTCGCTCAGTAACCCTACTCCGTCGCTCAGTAACC
>JAISDR010000155.1 GCA_031264645.1 Prevotellaceae bacterium
TGTTTATGAAAGTTCAATGCGCGACATGGAACGGATAAAAAAGCAGATTGAGGGCATTGAGCAGAAAATGCATGAGGCAATTATGAACAGCTCTTTGAAAGAAAATTATCAGCTGATCAACTCCATAAAAGGCGTTGGCATGCAGACGGCTGTTGCAATGATTATTCACACGAATAACTTTGCGTGTTTCCAGACGGCTCGACAGATAGCGGCTTATTGCGGCTGTGCACCTTTCCCAAACGAATCGGGAACGATGGACAAAGGCAGTCATGTCAGCCGGCTGGCAAACAGGGAACTGAAAGTTTTGCTTTCTCAGTGTGCCGTCAGCGCGATGCGGCATAACAGGAAACTGGCAGATTACGCCCGGCGAAAAATCGCCGCGGGATAATCGAAAAGAGTAGTGACAAATAATGTCAGGAACAAACTCATTCAACGAATTTTCGCTGTGATAACAAGTAAAACGCCATACCGTGAAAACCACTTGAATCCGTTTGCCGACTGTGCCTGAAATATTGATGGTAATTAACAAAATGAATTTGGAGTAATCATAGAATTCCTTTAATGTTATTGCCGCCACTTTTTACGAACATAGCGAAGAAATATTAAACTTCTATATCTACCGTTCCTCTAACGCATCGGCGGAATCTTTTAACTCAAAAATCAAATCTTTCAGGGCGGAACTCAGAGGTGTTCTTGATATACCTTTTTTCTATTCCGCCTATCAAAACTCTATGCCTAAACACAGGGGGTTGCAGGTGAGCCTATATAGTGACGAGGCTAAAAATGCACAAAAACAGGGGGCGACCGCGGAAAAATTGTTATATTTGTACCGAAATTAGCATACATAAAGACATATAATTATGACAGCATTAGAAATTACAGCAAAAGAGTTTCAGGAAAAGCAAAAAAGTTTTTTTGAAATAGCGGATACCGGCAGGCAAATCATCATTAAGAAAGGTCGCAAGCAGGCATATTCCCTTGCGCCCGTCGAAGAGGACGGCTTTGTCGTTACGCCTGAAATTATGGAGCGGATAGAAAAGTCAAGGCAGCAATTCAGGGAAGGACGCGTTACCGTCTGCAAAACAAGAGACGAGATATTAAGGCATCTGGAATCATTATGAGATATGAAGTCACGTTCTCGGATGAGGCAGATAGGGTTCAAAATATAAAAAGTCCAACCCAATTGCTTATAAAAAGCTATCCCGGTTATTAGCCGAACTTGTTGAACATCCAAGGGAGGGTACCGGGCATTCTGATCCTCTAACAGTGGACGATTTGGCAATTTATTCAAGGCAAATATCGGCAAGCGACAGACTCATTTATGATATACATGATGGTATCGCCTTCGTTTTAGTTTTTCCGTCGAGGGTCACTACGGGGATAAATAGTCGTGTCTATCCACCAAAAGCCAGTCCCCGAGTGACTTATTTCAAGCCCCCTTCGCGTAATTTTCACACATAGCATCGGAATCATTGATTAATTCAATGATGTGTTAGTCCCTGCGAACCCAAATTTTTCGTCTATGAAACAAATGCTGTTCACACCTGCGCAGTGCGCTATTACCCTGCATCCCGGAAAACGTACGATTCGTATCAGGACAGGAATCTTGTCGATTTTATTCCTGCTGCCGATCTTTGTTTCGGCGCAGAGCTGTGTGCCGCAACAAAAAGATTCGCTGCGGAAAGTCCTTTCCCGACAGGAAGGCGAAGATAAATTAAAAACGTATCAACAGCTGGCCAGTCACTATTACGCAGCGAGCGCGAGCGACAGTCTGGCGATGGATACCCTGTTTACCCTGTATGACGAATTGGACGCAGAAGCCGGGTGACAGCAGCGCCCCTCCTATCAGGTAACAGTCAGGTCTAACATACTGAGTGTACTTCAGAACAGGGGCCTGTTTGATAAAGTCATTGCGCGAGTGCCGGCAACGCTGGATTTCATGGCAAAACACAGGAAGTGGAAGTCTTATTATCAATCGTCCCTTACCTTGACCGACGCCTACAGGCGCAAGGGAAAATATGAGTAGGCCCTCCGTGAAGCGCAGACCCTGTACGACCATGCGAAGGAGCGGCAGGACGCCGGAGGCATGGGCACGGCGTTCTATACCATGGGGCTATTCCAGTCAGCGCCGGTTTGCAGAGCAGGAAAAATGCCTCCGCGAATGTATCAAACTGTTGCAGGACAGCGCCGCGAACGGTAGCCTGAAAATGTACGAAGAACGGGCGCATATTCTCAAGAGACGCAAGCGATACGTAGATGTGCTTGAAATGATTAATAAAGCAATAGAATCGACAAGCGTTGTGCATAAAATTCAAGTCAAGGGAGAAAAACTGGACATCCTCATACGACTGTGTGAAGCCGACAGTGCCGCCCTGCTGTTCAGGGAAATCATCGCCGACCTGGACGCCCGCAACAACCGTGAATTTACAACCCAACTCGACGACATCCGCACCCGATACGAAGTCGAAAAACACATTGCCGAAAAGCAGCGCAACCGCAACTATTTCCTCTTTGCCCTCGGCGGATGCCTTTTACTCCTCATTCTTCTGGGGAC
>JAISDR010000235.1 GCA_031264645.1 Prevotellaceae bacterium
GATTTCAATCACAAGTACAATCCCGATCTGGTATGGAAAAACATCAGAGCCAACAATTTCGGCGACTGGCTGAACGGAAACACTATCAAATCAGCCGACTATCCGAAATCGGGCGGCAAAGTTCCCGACGATGTGTTTGCTACAGGATATTTCTTCTATTCGACCGATATTCTGGCAAAAACGGCGAAACTGCTCGGCAAGACCGAAGATTATAAGAAATACAGCGCTTTGGCTTCGTCGATAAAAAAGGTTTTCAACGAAAAGTTTGTGTCTGCCGACGGTATCATCGAAGGCAATACGCAGGCCGGATACGCTCTGGCTCTGGAGTTCGGACTCCTGCCGGAAGAACTGCGCAGCAAGGCGGCGGCGAACATGGTCGAAGCTGTCAAGGCGTACGATTACCGCATCTCTACCGGAATCCATACTACGATCTGGATGATGAAACAGCTGAGCGAATACGGCTACGACGATATCGCTTACCAGCTCCTGCTGAGCCGGCGTTTCCCCTCGTGGTTCTATTCCATAGACCAGGGCGCGACAACGATTTGGGAGCGCTGGGACGGTTATGTCGCCGGACGCGGATTCCAAAGTCCGGGCATGAACTCGTTTAATCATGTGGCGATAGGCGCTGTCGGAGAATGGATGTACAGCAATATACTCGGTATCCGTCTCGACGAATCTCAAGCCGGATATCGCGCGTTCTTCATCAAGCCCCAGCCCGGAAAAGCGCTGGAATGGGCGAAGGGAAGCTATCATGCCATCACCGGAAATATCGAAGTATCATGGACTCACAAAGACAATACATTTACTCTCGACATAAATGTTCCCGTAAATACGGAAGCTACAGTAACTGTGCCTTTCGAGAATAAGACATACAAAGTCGGCTCGGGAAAACATTCCTGGGTCGCAAAAGACAATTAGTCGAAATTTTTTTGTTTTTCATTGCTTTTGTTTTATTTTTTCACACCTTCGGGCTTCCCGAAGGTGTGTTTCGTTTGGGTACCGAGCTTGCCTTTCGAAATAATATTTCGCCCAATTATTGCATTTTTATTTGGGATTCTTAATTATTTTATACCTTTGCGCCTCGTTTTGTTAAGAAAATAAAATGGCATATTGATTAGAAAGTATTTATGGGAAGGGCATTTGAGTATAGAAAAGCAACCAAACTGAAGCGTTGGGGAAACATGGCGAGAGTATTTACCAAACTTGGTAAACAGATTGCCATAGCGGCAAAATCGGGAGGCGATCCTGCGACAAACCCAAGTCTTAGAGCTATCATTCAGAATGCGAAAGCAGAAAATATGCCCAAGGAAAATATCGAAAGGGCAATAAAGCGGGCGGTCGAAAAGGACCAGACCGATTACAAGGAAGTAGTTTACGAAGGTTACGGACCTTACGGCGTGGCGTTTATAATCGAAACGGCAACCGATAATCCCACAAGAACCGTCGCAAACATACGCAGTTATTTCAACAAATACAATGGTTCGCTGGGGACCTCGGGAAGCGTCGAGTTTATGTTCGACCACAAATGCGTCTTCAAGCTTGCCGCAAAAGAAGGAGTAGATATCGACGAGCTTGAACTCGAGCTTATTGACTATGGCGCAGAGGAACTGTTCATGGACGAAAATCAGATAATGATATACGGAGCCTTCGAATCGTTCGGCAGCATCCAAAAGTATCTTGAAGAAAATAATTTTGAGATAGTTAATGCAAGTTTCGACAGAATCCCCACAGGAGAATTAAAAGTTATCACCGCGGAGCAGGCTGTTGAATTAAACAAGCTTATAGATAAATTTCAGGATGACGACGATGTTCAAAACGTCTTTCACAACATGTCCGAATCGGGCGAACAAATAAATGAATAAACATGTACGGTAATCCAATGTCGCAAATGCCTGTGGTAGTAAAAAACCTGCTAATCATTAACGGATTAATGTTTTTGGCGCGCCTTCTGTTTGACAATTTCATGATTGGAACTTTTTCGCTTTTTTACCCGGCGTCTCCACTGTTCAAGTTTTTCCAGCTGCTCACGCACATGTTCATGCATGCGGATTTGATGCACCTGTTTTTCAACATGTACGCCTTATGGTTGTTTGGAAGCATGATAGAAAGAGTCTGGGGCGGTAAAAAATTCCTGCTCTACTATTTGGTAACGGGACTGGGCGCAGCCTGTCTGCATCTGTTCATTGAATATCTGAAGATACAGAATTTGGACATATATGAGTATTCTGTCAGAATATCACAAATCTACGGAACACCCATGCTGGGCGCTTCGGGAGCGGTATTCGGAGTTTTACTTGCTTTCGGAATGATGTTTCCGAACACGGTGCTGCAGCTCATAATACCTCCCGTACGCCTGAGAGCTATCTGGTTAGTAGTGATATACGGCGTGCTGGAACTTTTTTTAGGCGTAACCCAGACCTCGGCAGGAGTAGCGCATTTCGCACATGTCGGCGGGATGCTGTTCGGGTATATCATGATAATGTACTGGAAATATCGAGGAACTTTGTTCCGTAATGATGATTATTTGTAATTTATTATATAATTAAATATTAATTAAAATGATTTTAGGATTAATTCTCCTGCAGACGGCAGGAATCGCGAATGCGGGCGCGGCTATAGGGGCAGGACTGTCAATTGTCGGCGCGGCAATAGGTATAGGAAAAATAGGCGGCGCGGCGCTGGAAGCTATCGCACGCCAGCCCGAGAAAACCAACGACATAAGGTCGAATATGATATTGGCTGCGGCGCTGATCGAAGGCGCTACTTTTTTCGCGATACTGGTATGTATTTTGGCTTTAATATTGTAATAACAGGCTAATTAACAAATAGTATGGATCTTTTCAAACCGGATGCAGGACTGTTGTTTTGGATGTTGCTTTCGTTTGTGATATTGTTTATCATATTGCGAAAGTACGCCTGGCCCGGCATTTTGAACGGTATCAACGAAAGAAACAGGCATATAGAAGAAGCTCTGGTATCGGCGCAGAAAGCAAAAGAACAGTTGGACAAATTTCAGGCTGAAAGTCAGGAAATTATCTCCCATGCAAAGGACGAACAGATAAAAATATTGCAGGAAGGTAAAAAGATAAAGGACTCTATTATCGTTGAAGCGAAAGAGCAGGCACGCGCCGAAGCGGAAAAAATTATCGACGAGGCGCACAAGTTCATCGAAAAGCAAAAGGAGGAAGCGATGAAGGAAATTGACGGTAAAATAGCGAATCTGTCGGTGGATGTTGCAGAAATCATTCTCAAGAAGAAACTGGAAGACGCGGAAGAGCAGAGAACTTATGCAAGGAAACTGGTAAGTAAAATGAGTGAAACAGTTGAAAATTAAAATTTTCGGGCAATGAATACGGCAACCATCGGTACACTGTCATCGCGATATGCACGAGCCTTATACGATTATGCTGTGGATAACAGTGAAGCAGAGAAAGTTTATGAGGGGATGAAACTCATGTCGAGCGTTTTTCTGTCTGTTCCCGAATTAAGAAAATTTCTGCAAAATCCCGTCATTACACTCGAAACCAAGCTGCAAGCCCTGGAAACGGCTTCGGGAAACAGCGCGGCAAAGTGTCTGAGACATTTCTACGAATTTATTTTCGACAGGGAAAAGCATGATTTGCTGCTGTACATATCAATGGCGTATTTGTCCGTTTACCGGAAAGCGAAAAATATTGTGCACGCGGATTTGATAATCGCAGTAGAGCCTGAAGACGAGTTCGTTGAAAACATAAAAAAGTACATTCTGAAAGAATAT
>JAISDR010000302.1 GCA_031264645.1 Prevotellaceae bacterium
GGAGATAAGGGAGGAACGATACCGTTTGACCTGTCTCCGAACCCTAAATCCGAATTGAATATGATTTCGCCCAGGTCTCCCGGATGCGTCATTTTCAGTCCGATATTCAATCCTGCCAGCAGATTGCTGTTACCTGCAATCACGCCGAGCGGCTCGAATGATTTGGACTCCGTATTCAGTTTCAGAGCCTCGGCAAGCGCCCTGTCATTAGTGTCAAAATACCTCATCGTATCGGTGACGAGCGTCCCTGCATAGTAGAAATATATCGAATCGCCCGCCGAAACGCTCACAGTCGTATCGCCCGGCGTGTATAAATAATACACGCTGCCGTCCTGCGAGAGTTTCATGCCCGGGTTTTTAGTCATTTTCGCCTTGATATACGAATCAATTCTTTCCTCCTGCTTTTCAACAGGGTCTTCCTCTCCGCATGAGGCGAATCCCGTCATGGCGAACAGGGCGAATAAAGCGAGCAGTCTGCGGTTCATGATTTCAACTCTTTTTTTCGTTCATCACATTCGATTGAACGTTGATTGACTCCTGATGTACAAGTTCAAGATATTCTTTCAGGAAATTTTCGCTCAATCCCATTGCCTTGCCCATGTTTATACGGTTGTCGATAATGTTCTTCCATCTGTCCATTTGCAGTATCGTAACATTGTTTTCCTTTTTATACTCCCCGATTTTACTTGATATTTTCATTCTCAGCGAGAGTTTCTGGATTATCTCATCATCCAGTCGGTCGATATTTTCGCGCAGTTCCGACAGTATGGTTTGCGCCTCGCCCTTCATCGACGCCGACCGCAGAAGCAAGCCGTATATCAGTTCTCCGTACTGTTCGGGCAGCAGCTGCTGTTTTGCGTCGCTCCATGCGCACGGGGGATTATTGTGCGATTCAATCATCAAGCCGTCGACGTTCATATCCAGCGCTTTTTGGGAAATGAAGGGTATGAGTTCCGTATTTCCGCAAATATGGCTTGGGTCGCAGATTATCGGCAGTTCCGGACAGGCGGATTTAAGCTCGATCGGGATATTCCACATGGGAGAGTTTCGGAAAATGCTTTTTTCATGCGACGAAAAGCCCCGGTGAATTGCAGCCAGCTTTTTTATGCCGGCTTTGTTGATTCTTTCCAGCGCGCCTATCCACAGTTCCGTATCGGGATTGACGGGGTTCTTTATCAGCACTGCAACGTCAACGCCTTTCAGCGAATCGGCAATTTCCTGAACGGAGAATGGGTTTGCAGAAGTGCGCGCGCCAATCCAGAGAATATCAACTCCGTATTTCAGAGCCAGCTCCACATGTTCGGCATTTGCCACTTCGGTAGCGATACGCAAGCCGGTTTTTCTTTTCACCTCCTGCATCCACGGCAGACCCTTTACGCCTATTCCCTCGAAGGAATTGGGACGGGTACGCGGTTTCCAGATTCCTGCTCTGAACGCGCTTATGCGTTTGGTTGCTATAAGTCTTTGCGCCGTATCCATCAGCTGTTCTTCGCTTTCGGCGCTGCAAGGTCCCGCAATAAGAAGGGGCCATTCCGGATTTTCCAGTCCGTTAGGAATCTTTTCTATTTCCAGTTCTACTTTTGCTCCTGTATATGTCATAACATTAATATAATCTGTTAAAAAAATTTCGCCAAAATTACACGAAAATATCCAAATACAAAAAAGTTTGCTTTTTTATTCAAAAACTGTTTTTTAACATAATGATTTGACGGCTTTTCCCCGCCTGCTTCATTTACGGCGTTTTGTTGCATCAATACAGATATTTCCTCTTTTTGGACGTTTTAATGATGTCGAAACCCTTTCCGAACACGCCCATCACGTTTGCCACCGAGATGAGGGCGTCGGGGTCAATGGACTTTATTATGCGATAAACGTCGTTCAATTCATGTTTGCGCACGAGCACAATCAAAACCTTGGTCGATTCTTTTGTATACCATCCTGTTGCGTCGAGGGCTGTTACTCCCCGCTTCTTCAGCAGAACAACAGAATCGGCGATTTCCGTGTATTTGCGCGAGAAAATCAGCATCTGCACCGACTGCTTGTTTCCCGACAGCAGAAGATCGACCGTGTAGGAAAAGACGCCCATCATCACATATCCGTAAATGATTGTCCGGAGATCGTGATTGATAAAGTACGCCAGCCCGATGATTACTATGTCGCAGTAGAGAAATACCTTGCCGGGAGTCGTGTTGTAGTACTTGTTGAGAATCATGACGACGATATCCGTCCCGCCGGTACTGCCTCCCTGCCTGAAAACCAGCACAACGCCCGCTCCGCTGAGGATGCCGCCGATAATGGCGCAAATCAGCTTGTCGCTCTCGCCGAACTGACCCGAAATGAACTCCGGCGATTTGAGAAAGGAAAACATAGCCGACAGTAAAATAACCCCGTAAATCGTTTTTGCACCAAAGCCTTTTCCAAGGACGTAAAACGCTACCGTCAGCAAAATGGCATTGATTACCAGAATGCTTATACCCGTCGAAATTTTTGCACCGGACACGAAATATAAAACCGTAGCAATACCGGCAACGCCGCCGCCCGTTATCTCGTTAGGAATCAAAAACGCCTTCCATGCAAACGCATAAATAAAAATGCCCAAAGATATAATTGTGTATGTTTTAAGAGTTTTCAGGATTGATTTAATATTCATTACAGTAACATTGTTT
>JAISDR010000310.1 GCA_031264645.1 Prevotellaceae bacterium
TTTATTTCGCTGCTTTTAATAAACTCCAGCATTTCCGCTGTGATTCCGATTCTGTATTTCCGGGAAAACAAATCGACTGAAATATTCTTTTCACTGTCGATAAACCGGATACGGAACTCTATTGGTCCTGAATTGTTCTTCACAACATTCGATATCTTTTCTGTAAAAGTTTGCGATACCTCCGAAACGGGAACGTTAATCGTGAAACTTTTGATACTGTCGCGGGCATTTCCAAGGAGATTAATCTGTTTGATTTTCACTTCCAGTTCTCCCGGCGAATTGTATCTTTCCTGTACGGTAGCTTTGACCAGCAGGAAGTATCCCTGCTGCATGAATTTCATAAACTGTTCATAGTCCTTGCCAAACACCCTGAAATCGTAAGTTCCCGTATAGTCTTCGAGAGTAAACTGTCCCCAGGGCTTGCCGTTTTTGCTGACACTGTCGCTGGCGCCCGTAACGAAACCGCCAAGAGTGAAATCGTGTTCCCTCAGCGGGGCGAGGTTTCCCAGATCGGCAATCGAGTGCGAGACAAGATTCGTCATCTCAAACCTGTAATCGTCCAGAGGATGCGAAGACAGGAACATGCCGGTCAGTTCCTTTTCCTTTTTCAGGACATTTATACGCGCCCAGCTTTCTGCCGGCGGGATTTCGGGCTTTGCAACCTGTACCGCGTTGGCGCCCGTAAACAGGGAATTGTCGTTCATCATTTTATCGGACTGCACCTTGCCCCCGTACCTTATCAGCACGTCGAGAATCGGTTCGCCCTTCATACTGGTAGCCGCCAGCTGTTCCCTTTTTATATTCAGACCGTCGAAAGCGCCAGCCATGGCAAGCGATTCCAGACACCTCTTGTTCACCGAAGAGAGACTCACTCTTTCGACAAAATCATAGATATTCTTAAAAGGCTCGACATTGCGCACCGCGATGATATTTTCCACCGCTCCGGATCCCACGTTCTTGATTGCGGCAAGCCCGAACCTTATGTCGCCTTTCGCGTTAACCGTGAATTTATGGTAACTTTCGTTGATGTCCGGACCCGAAACGTTTATCCCCATCCGGACACATTCCTCCATAAACTTGGTGATTTCGGAGATGTTCGAGAGGTTGCAGCTGAGAACAGCCGCCATATATTCCGCCGGATAGTGGGCTTTCAAATATGCAGTCTGGTATGCGATGTAGGAATAGCAGGTCGCGTGCGACTTGTTGAAGGCGTACTCGGCAAAAGATTCCCAGTCCGTCCATATCTTTTCCAGCTTTTTCACATCATGACCTTTCGCTGTGCCTCCCTCGATAAACTTTTCCTTCATCTTGTCCATCACAGCCCTCTGTTTTTTACCCATGGCTTTACGCAGGGTGTCAGCCTCGCCCTTCGTGAAGCCGGCAAGCGACTGCGACAGAAGCATGACCTGCTCCTGATATACCGTTATGCCATACGTGTCCTCGAGATACTCCGCCTGTTCGGGAATGTCGTAGCTTATGGCGACCCGCTTGTGTTTCCGCGAAATGAAATCGGGGATATAGTCCATCGGACCGGGACGGTAGAGGGCGTTCATGGCAATCAGGTCTTCAAAATTATTCGGATTCAGCTGTTTCAGCCATTTCCTCATCCCGTCGGATTCGAACTGGAAAGTGCCGACCGTTTCGCCGTTGCTGTAGAGTTCGTATGTCTTTTCGTCGTCCAGCGGTATTTCGTCTATGTTGAGGCTGACGCCGTGCCGCAGCTTGATGTTTTCAAGCGCTTCCTTGATGATGGACAATGTTTTCAGTCCGAGGAAGTCCATTTTAAGCAGCCCGATGTCCTCGACTTCCGAGCCTTCGTACTGGGTAACGAGAAATTCCTCGTTCGTATCCTTGTCCTTCGAAGTGCAGAGCGGCACGTACTGCTTAAGGTCGTCGCGTCCGATGATTATCCCGCAGGCGTGCACTCCGGTATTGCGCAGCGAGCCTTCCAGATCCTGCGCATATTTCAGCGTGCTTCTGATTGATTCGTCAGCCGAGTTCAATTCCCTTGCCAGTTCCGGGACTTCCTTGAGAGCGGTGGCAAAATTGGCTTTCGCCCCTTCGGGGACGAGTTTCGCCAGCCTGTCGGCTTCGGACAGAGGCAGTTCCTGAACCCTCGCCACATCCCTGATAGCGCTTTTGGCAGCCATGCATCCAAAAGTTACGATATGCGCAACCTTCTCTTTCCCGTACTTGTCTTCAACGTATTTAAGCACTTCGACCCTGCCGTCGTCATCGAAATCAATGTCTATATCGGGCATGGAAATACGGTCGGGATTAAGGAAACGCTCGAACAGCAGATTATATTCCACCGGGTCGATATTCGTTATGCCAAGACAGTAGGCGACAGCCGATCCAGCCGCCGAGCCGCGTCCGGGACCTACCGCGACGCCCATCTTCCTCGCCTGCAAAATGAAATCCTGGACAATGAGGAAATACCCTGGAAAGCCCATGCTTTTTATTGTCTCAAGCTCGAACTCTATTCTTTCCCTCAGTTCGTCGCTCAGTTCGCCGTACCGCTTTTCAGCGCCTTTGTACGTAAGGTGTTTCAGATAGGCGTCGTCATTTTCAAACTCTTCGGGGATGGGAAACAGTGGCATTATCGCCTTGCTCGTAATGGTGTATTCTTCTATTTTAGCAACGATTTCCTCGGTATTCGAAACTGCTTCCGGGACGTCGGCAAACAGTTCCTGCATCTCGGACTGGGATTTCAGCCATTCCTGACCGGTATAGCGCATTCTGTCGGTATCGTTGAGCTTGGCGCCCGTGTTTATGCAGATAAGCCTGTCGTGAACGTCGGCGTCCGCTTCGTGTACAAAGTGCACGTCGTTGCTTGCAATCACTTTGATTCCCAGCTTTTCGGACAGTTGAAGTATGCCCTGATTGGAAACGGTCTGTTCACGGAATACCTGCGTGGTATACGGATTGCTGCTCTGATGACGCTGTATTTCGAGGTAAAAGTCTTCGCCGAAATGTTCCTGAAATTCCCTGGCAACGCGCTCGGCTTCTTCCATATTGCCCGAACGAATCAGTTTCGGGATTTCTCCTCCGATGCAAGCCGACGAAACAATCAGCCCTTCCTTGTACTGAAACAGAATCTCCTTGTCGATTCTCGGACGGGAATAGAATCCGTCGATAAAGCTCAAAGACACGAGTTTCACCAGATTATAGTATCCCGTTTTATTCTTTGCCAGCAGTATCAGATGCCTGCCTCCCTGATCTTCCCTTCCGTTTTTGTCGAATCGGCTGTTACGCGCAACGTAAACCTCGCAGCCGACTATCGGCTTGATTTCCGCTTTTTTGGCTTCCTTAAGGAACTCCTTGACGCCATACATGTTTCCGTGGTCTGTGATTGCCAGGGCAGTTTGACCGTCGCTTTTTGCAGTGGCAAACAGGTCAGGTATCGCCGAAGCTCCGTCCAGCACAGAATATTGAGTGTGTACGTGTAAATGGGTGAACATTGTAAAATATATTAAATTATCTTGTTAATAATACGTTATAAACTTTTTTCGCGCGGTAAAGGTAATCGTTTTTTTTGAATGAGAAAGATTTTTGCAAACGACATCAAAACCCGAAGGATTGAAATTATTATAGAAAATACGATAAGTTTTATAAAAACCCGGAAGGGTTGAGATTATTATAGAATGTATATTGCACAAAATATATTGTCTTTGTGCACGTCTAATCCTGATGTTTATTATTCTGCAAAAGTAAGCATTCCTATATATACCTTGTAATTTTTTATTCGTCTGTGTGGAAATCAAAAATTTTCATGTACTTTTGCGTTTTTAAATGCAGAACATGTTAAAAAAACTTTTATGGCAGAATCTTAGTATACCCCAGTTATCAGGGTATTCATTTACCGCCCTGGCAGGGATGACGCTTATATTTGTAGCCTTCGGTTTTTCGATGGATATACGCCCGCTTTTTTCTTCGGATACCGACGGACTTTTCAAAAGCGAATACATTGTTGTAACGAAAAAAGTATCGGTACTTTCGGCTATCGACTCTAAAAACACCATCTTTTCCGACAGGGAGGTATCGGAAATAGAGAGCCGGCAGTTTGTCAGGACATTGCATTATTTTACTCCATGCCGTTACAGCGTATTTGCCTATATCGAACCTTCGGGCAATATTCCCTCGTTTTCGACCGAAATGTTTTTCGAATCCGTACCCGACAACATTCTGGACGGAGCAGGCGATGACTGGAAATGGAGCGAAAACGAAAAATTCATACCTGTAATTATACCGAGAGACTATTTGGCTTTGTACAATTTCGGTTTTGCCGGAAGTCGCGGATTGCCGCAAATATCCGAAAGCATAGTTAAAACGGTGAAATTTAAAGTCTCCATAAGGGGAAATGGAAAAAGTGAACTGTTCACAGGTCGAATTGTAGGCTTTTCCGATTATCTGAACACTATTTTAGTTCCGCAGGAGTTTATGGACTGGGCAAACAAAAATTTCGGAGGAAAAGAACCGCCTCGCAAATCAAAACTGATAGTCGAAACAAAAAATCCTGCCGATCCCGAAATCGCGGAGTTCTTTGCATCAAAAAACTACGATATCAAGGAAAATAAAGGAGAACAGGGCAAACTGTCCTACTTTCTGAAAATCATAATAACAGCGATATCCATAATCGGCTTGCTTGTCCTTTTGCCGTCAATGGGATTGATGTTTTTAAGCATCAACCTGTTAATATACAAAAACAGGAAAACACTGGGAAACCTGATACTTTTGGGCTATTCGCGCAGAGAGCTGGCAAAGCCGTACAGCCTGCTTGTTTCGGCGCTGAACGCATCCGTCGGCTTGGTATCTTTTATATGTTTTATTGTTGTACGCGGGATTTATCTCTCGCGGCTCGAAGTTCTGAACATCGAAAATACGCCCGTTGACATCTGGACAATAGTGTTTGTAATATCCTTCATTTTTGCGGTAAGTTTCATAAATATTTCGTGGATAAGAAGAAAAATTAAAGGAATTGTCCCTCCTGTAATGGGGTGATTAAAACAGCATTAAATGAAATTTGAAAAAAATTTTTTTGCGGATGAAAAATAATGTTTAACTTGGCGGCTCTGTTTCGTTGTCCAAAACGGTAAAATCAGGGCGGAAAACGATCAGGAGAAATGGCCGAGTGGTCGAAGGCGCGCGCTTGGAGAGCGTGTATACTCCAAAAGGGTATCAGGGGTTCGAATCCCTTTTTCTCCGCAGGAAACGATAAAAAAAATGATGATTAAAAATTATAGTGTGGTATTGAATACAGTATTGAAAATTAAATTAGTAACAATCTTTAAATAT
This sequence comes from Prevotellaceae bacterium, assembly GCA_031264645.1. Lineage (GTDB taxonomy): Bacteria > Bacteroidota > Bacteroidia > Bacteroidales > UBA932 > JAIRLF01. Next base: position 5,296 of record JAISDR010000310.1, read on the forward strand.
TTAAAAAAACAAAGTAGGCCATGAAAAGAGTTTTAAAGTTTTCAGCAGCGTTTACAGCATTTATCTCCTATGCGGGATATGTAATGGCACAGGGTTCGGCAGATGCAGGACAAGAGGTGCCTATCCATCAAGAATTAAAAAAGCAGTTCATCGATGGTGGACCTCCATTTATGACACCTATTATCCTGTGTCTCGTTTTAGGTTTGGCATTCTGTATTGAGCGTATCATTTACCTCAATCTGGCTACAACTAACATTAAGAAACTCCTGTCCTCCGTAGAATCGGCACTGGACGAGGGAGGAATAGAAGCGGCTAAAGAAGTATGCCGTAACACGAAAGGTCCGGTAGCAAGCATTTTCTACCAGGGACTGGATCGTAATGAAGAAGGACTGGATATGGTTGAAAAATCTATCGTTTCCTATGGTTCGGTTCAAATGGGACAGTTGGAAACCAATCTCCCCTGGATAGCCTTGTTTATCGCTTTGGCGCCGTCCTTGGGATTCCTCGGAACAGTTATCGGTATGGTTCAGGCATTTAACGACATCGAAAAAGCAGGAACAATGTCCCCCACAATCGTGGCGGGAGGTATGAAAGTGGCTTTGATCACAACCGTTTGCGGTCTTATCGTTGCCATCATTCTGCAAGTGTTCTACAACTACATTGTCTCCAAAATCGACAGTATAGTTAATTCCATGGAAAATGCCGCCATTTCTTTTGTAGATATTTTGATAAAACACAACTCAAAAAAGTAAGAAGCCATGTGGAAAGCAAATAAATTTGTAAATATTCTGCTTTGGGTTCTGGCTCTCATTTCTGTTGGGCTTTGCGGATATGCTTTTATCGGGTGTGGAGCAACAACTCCAGTGGAAGAAATGATGGTAATAATAAATCCAATGCTTATCTGGTCCTATATTTTAGTAGGAATTGCAGCGGTATTGGCTATATTTCTACCTATTCCTCAGATGATTGAGAATCCCAAATCGGCAATAGGAATCTTTGTAGGCATACTTGCTTTTGTAGTAGTAGTAGGCGCGTCGTATCTTTTTGCATCGGGATACCTGGATCCCCGTCTGATTCTTCCGGGACAGCTTCCCCCCAGCGAAGGTACGGTAGTATTTTCGGATGTAAACCTGATATCGACATATATTATGTTAGGCGCTACTATATTTGTAACCCTTGCTTCGAGTATAGTTAACTTTTTGAAATT
>JAISDR010000169.1 GCA_031264645.1 Prevotellaceae bacterium
TCATCTGTCATAATCTTTCAATCCGTTCATCAATTTTTTTCTTGAGAAGAATATTCTGCTTTTTACCGTTCCGATTTTGAGGTTTAAAGAATCGGCTATTTCCTTATACTTATATCCGGAAGTATGCATTTTGAATGGAATTCGAAATTCCGGGTCTAAGGAATCTATTTTACTGTTGATTTCGTTTGCCGAGAAGGACGATTCAGGAGTTAACTCATCGGGGCGGCTGTTAATCAGGAACTGATTGTCGCTTGAATCGAATGTCGTAGCATGTTTGATATTTTTACGGTAATTGTTGATAAACGTATTCCTCATTATCGCAAAAGCCCATGCTCTGAGATTAGTGTCATCCTCATACTGTTCCCTGTAAGTTAAAGCCCGCAAAAAAGTTTCCTGAACTAAATCTTTTGCATCGTTTTCATTGGACGTCAGGCTGTACGCAAAACGTGTCAGGCTGCCTTCCAATTCCAATAAGTCCCTGTCAAATTGACTTGCTTTCATGCTCTTATCTTTTTATTCATTTGTAATCTCAATTTTTTTCAGATACAAAGATACATAACTTAATTAAATAACGGGATTATCTGCCGCAAAAATCATGCCACACATGAACCCTACCAAGCACGTGATACATCTTTAAACCTTACTTGATGTTATAACAACAAAAAACTCAAAATGTTCAGGGATTAAAATAATTTCAACTGTTCATTGCCTCCCATCTTGAGGAACGTTTTACGAAACGTTTTGCGATGGTATGGGGTGAGTCCCATTTCTTCGATAATTTGGCGATGCTTTTGTGTCGGATACCCCATATTTACGTCCCATGCATATTCGGGATACTCTTCGGCAATCTTTGTCATATATTCATCGCGATACGTTTTTGCCAGAATAGAAGCCGCCGCTATGGCTGCATAAATTGAATCGCCTTTGACCGCGCAAAAATAAGGAATATTTTTGTATGAAAAAAATTTATTTCCATCTACGAGAATATAATCGGGTTTGACTGACAAATTGTCCAGCGCATGATGCATGGCAATTATGGACGCCCTCAAAATATTGACCTTGTCGATTTCCCTGTTGTCAATAAAGGCAACAGCATAACTTACAGCATTTTCTTCGATATACGTCCGCAGCCTGTCGCGCACGGGCTTTCTCACCTGTTTCGAATCGTTCAGCTCGGGATGGAAAAAATCCGGAGGCAGGATAACCGCGGCGGCATATACCGGTCCGGCAAGACATCCCCGTCCGGCTTCGTCGCATCCGGCTTCAATCCGCCCTTTTTTGACCGGATTGACAAGCAGGCGGACATTATGACTGGAATTGCTGTGCGAAATCATTTGCGTTTCAATATAATTACAGCTTCGATATTATTCGATTGAGCTATATTTTCTATCATTTTGGCAATAAAAACCTCGCCTCCCGATTTGAGATACTGGTCTTTAACTGTCAAGAGTACCTGTTTCACCAAATCGGCAGACAGATTTACCGTCAGACTGCCGGATTTGATATTCGCCTTTACTTCGGGACGCGTTATTTTCTTTACCATCCCCTCCGACAGTATTATCCTGTCTTTTTCGACACTGTATTTTGTCTTGATATCTTTCCCCGAAATCAAAACAAAGCCGGATTTTGTAAATTCCACAAGCAGGTTCGAGAAATCCCTGCCCTGCATCATCAAGTTGAGGCTTTGCTCCGTAGTTTCAATTTTCTGTACGCTCCATATCCCCTGTATCTCTGTTTTCAGTTTGGCGGCTTCGAGCGAGCTTGACATTATAAGGAACAAAACCGGTATTAATACAAATCGTTGCATATACATATAATAATAATTGTTGCAAAATTAAAAAATAAAAAACAAAATCCCTGCAATCAGAGCCATAATCATTGTCCCGCTCAACATTCCCCGCATGGTTTTCAGCTTGTTTTTAAGTATATAGACATAAAATATCAGTCCGTTCGGGAACACGCAGAGACTGATAATTTTCGGAATACCTTTCCCGACCTGGGGAATCCACCATATATTCGAATATTCGCGGTCATAAAATTTCACAAAATAAACCGTCAAAAAAAGTATTATCGGCAATACTGTTGATATCGTAAAGCCAAATGCTGCGGAATCTTTTTCTAATATCTTCATTGTTTTACATATTTTCGATTTAATGCATAATTTTGAATATCAACTCTCTCAGGAGTTCGGTATCCGGAGTTCCGGGATTGTTCCAGCCTTTGCTCTTCATATCGTATTCCCTCAGCAGTTCAATGATTTGAACCACTTTCAGTATGGGATATTTCATTGCCGCAAGTTCATAGTCCTTCAGAAAGTAAGGCGATATTCCGAGCTGACTTGCAATATCCTTGCTTTGAGCGCCTGCGCTGTTGCGCCTGATTACGTGATATTTCAGCACGCGCACAAACTGGGCAAAAAGAGACGCCATAACCGGTATCATGGGGTTACTGTTGGGATTTTTGGAATAATAATTGATAATCCTGTTTGCGTTGAAGACATTTCCCGCAAGGACGGCGCTTCCCAGGGCAAACACATTGTATTCCTTGCTTATCCCGATATTTTTCTCGATATGTTCGGCAGTGATTGTCCTGTTGTTTTCCGGCAGAAGGATGAACAGCTTGTCCAGTTCGTTGACAATCCTGCTTAAATCGCTGCCAATGTGGTCGGCAAGAATCGCCGCCGCCGAAGGATCGATACTTGCGCCTTTTTTCCGGAGATAGCCCGTTATCCAGTCGACAAGCTCGTTATCGTACAGTTTTACGGTTTCCAGAATAATGCCTTTTTTTTCAATCGCCTTGTATGCCTTTGTCCGTTTGTCAATGGTTTTCTCCTTAACGCACAAAACCAGAATGGTAGTCGCAAGCGGCGAGGTGAAATAGGGTTCCATTTTCTCCAGATCGTCCAGTCCAAGGCTTTGCGCTTCCTTCACAATTACAATCTGGTGGCTTGTCATCATCGGAGGACGGGAGGCGGCGTATACTATAGAGCGCGCATCGGTATCCATTCCGTATAATATCAGCATGTTGAACGCTTTCTCGGATTCGTTGAGAATGTTATCGGATATATATTCCGATATTTTGTCGATATAGAAAGATTCCTCTCCCATAAGAAGATAGACCGGATGATATATCTTCTTTGCCAAACCGTCCAGTATCTGCTCATATTTGGCGACTACATCTTTTGACCTGATTTTTGCCATTGTATTTTACTGTTTCAGGCGACAAAATTAATGTTTTTTTTTAAGTACCCGTTTATTGAGCCGTCGAATCTTCCACCAGCCAGTCCAAAACCTGTGATATGCTGAATCCTGCATGTAATATTTGTTGTGGAATTATACTTGCTTCGCTCATGCCGGGGACTGTATTTATTTCGAGAAAATACAGTTTGTCGTCGGAAAAGATGTAGTCGACTCTGACTAATCCACGGCAACTTAATCGATTGCTGATTCGTTTCGTAAGTATCTTTACTCTGTCCGACAATTCTCCGGCAATCGGCGCAGGAGTGATTTCCTCGGATTTTCCTTCGTACTTGGCTTCGTAATCAAAAAAGCCGTTTTTACTTACTATCTGCGTTACAGGAAACTCAATTGTCCTTTTATGCGTTGAATATATTCCGTGCGACAGTTCTATTCCCTTGACGTATGATTCGATTATCACATCGCAGTCTTCTTTCCGCGCAGTCTCAACGGCGGCGCTTAAATCGCCGGACGAATTGACTTTTGTAACTCCGAAACTGCTTCCTCCGGCATTCGGCTTAACAAACATCGGATAAGCGATTTGCTTTTCTATTGCGTCCCTGTCGAAGGCGTCCGTTTTTTTCAGAAGAAAATCGTCCGCCATATTGACGCCAAGGCTGCGCAGATAGCACTTGCAGGCGTATTTGTCGAAAGTAAGCGCCGAAACAAAAGCGCTGCATGTCGTATACGGTATTCCAAGCAAATCGAAATATGCCTGAAGGATACCGTTTTCGCCCGGCGTTCCGTGTATAATTATAAATGCACAGTCGAATACGGTTTTCCTGCCGCCGGAAATAAAGCTGAAATCATCCTTATTCACCGGAACGGATTGACCGGCAGCAATATCGACTTTCCATTCCGAACCGTTAACGGATACCCGGTAAGCGGAATATTTTTCTCTCGGAAGATGCTTTTCTATGGTAATGGAACTGCGCTCCGAAATGATTCTCTCCGACGAATCTCCTCCGTAGAGTATAGCTATAGTTTTTTTCATGCTTTGAGCTTTAAATAATTCTATTCATTATT
>JAISDR010000184.1 GCA_031264645.1 Prevotellaceae bacterium
TTCTTCCGCCTTTTTATTGAATTTCGGCAATTCTATAGTCACAATTTCCAGTTTGTCGGAAAATATTATGTTTGCCTCCAGTCGCACCAGTTTTACATGCTCTATGACTATATTTTCAGTGCTTTCTTCCGGGAACAGAACAAAATCCAAGATACCTATCATATATACTCCTTTAAGAGAATAATCCCAAGGCGCTTTTATCGTTTCACCTTTTTTATTGACTTTCGTCACTTTTCCTTTCGGAGCCTGATTGATTATGGGAAAGCTGATATACAACAGTCCCCGGTCTGCGAAATTCGGCTGCACTGAGGCTTGCATTTCTACTATAACATGTTTCCCTTCAGCAGTTTTACAGGAAATATCATATACTGCCTTGCGGTTTTCCTTCTTGACCCCTAACTGTTCCGGCGAAAGATACTCAATACTTTCGATTTTCTCGGGCAATACTGTATTCAAAAATGCAATCATTATTTTTTTATTGCCAAATATCTTCTTAAATCCGAAATCAGTTTTCAGATTTATAAACGTCGAGAAATCAGAATATTCAGAACCTTTATTTTTCTTTTTTGCCATAATCGCTCCTTTAAATTTTCCGCGTAAAAGTACACATTTTTTTATATTCACATTCTTTTTTTTCCGGTTTGGATAAAATGCCGTACATTTGCGCGAAATAATAATACATTTGAAACAAATTAATAATAACAGTTCGGATGAAGAAATTTTTTTTGCTTGATGCATACTCTTTGATATTCAGATCACATTATGCATTTATACACAGACCCATAACCACGTCTTACGGTTTCGAGACTTCGGCGATATTCGGCTTTACAAAGAGCTTGCAGGAAGTTTTGAAAAAAGAAAATCCATCTCATATTGCGGTTGTTTTCGACCCGCCGGAAGGTTCGTTCAGAAAAAGGATATATCCCGAATACAAAGGCACCAGATTGAAAACGCCCGAAGCAATAATTGCAGGCGTCCCGATAATCAAGGAAATAATACAGGCATATAATATCCCTATTGTGGAAATCGAAGATTTCGAGGCGGATGATGTAATAGGAACTATGGCAAAACGCGCCGAAAAAGAAGGCTACAGCGTGTTCATGGTAACGCCGGACAAGGATTATGGACAGTTAGTATCCGACAAGATATTTATCTACAAGCCAAAACGTTCCGGCAACGAAGTGGAAATACTCGGCAGCGCAGCCATTTGCGAACAGTATGGCATACAGGACCCTGAGCAGGTCATTGATATTCTTGCCCTGTGGGGCGATGCAGCCGATAACGTTCCCGGAGCGCCGGGGATAGGCGAAAAAACAGCCATGAAACTGGTCGGAGATTATGGAAGCGTCGACGAAATATACAGGCATCTGACCGAATTTAGAGGCAAACTGAGGTACTCGCTGGAAGACAACGAAGAACAGGTACGCTTAGCCAGAAAGTTGGTTACCATAGTTACTGATATTCCATACGAGTGGAATGATGAAGTTTTGAAGTTGAAGGAGCCTGATACCGAACGTTTAAGGGAACTGTTCAACAAGTATGAATTTTTTTCGATGCTGAAGGAGATAGGCAGAAAACCGACTCCGCAGGAATTTAAAGTACAGGCGGCGTTTGGACAGCTTTCCATTTTTGACAGCGACAGCTTTCCCGAAGAAAATCAAACGCCTGTCAAAAACCATAAAACATGCGAGGACATTGAACATGTTTACGATATAGTGACAGACGAAGAAGAAATTACCGCGCTTGTAAATCGTTTGGAATCGTCCGCCGAATTTTGTTTCGACACGGAAACAACAGGGCTGAATCCTTTCGACTGCCGTCTTGTGGGAATGTCGTTTGCCATTGAGCCTCACAAAGCGTGGTACGTGCCTGCGTTCCCGAATAATCCGGGAAAAACACAGGCTCTGGTTAAGCGCTTCAAGCATGTTTTCGAAAATGACGGCATAGCAAAATCGGGGCAGAACCTGAAATTCGACATCGAAATACTCAAAAATCACAATATTGAGGTTAATGGCGATTTGTATGATTCGATGCTGATTCACTATCTTCTGAATCCCGACTCACACCACAACATGGATTATCTTTCGGAAGCATATCTTGACTATACCCCGATTTCGATAGAAACTTTAATAGGGAAAAAGGGCGCTAATCAAAGGACTATGGATGTTGTCCCGCTGGAAAAAACCGGAGAATATGCCGCCGAAGACGCAGACATATCGCTTCAGCTTAAAATAAAGCTGTTCCAGATTCTCGAAAAGGAAAACATGCAAAAACTTTATACCGATATAGAAGCCCCGCTGATCGGGGTGCTTGCCGATATCGAAGCTGCCGGCGTGCGTGTAGACACAGAGAGTTTGAAGGAGTTAAATATCTTATACACCAAAGATTTGGATGCGCTGGAAGCGGAGATAAGAAATTTAGCCGGAGAACCCGAACTGAATATATCTTCCCCCAAACAGCTCGGCATCGTTCTTTTCGAAAAACTGAAGATTGCAGGCGCCAATGTAAAGAAAACCAAAACAAAACAGTATTCAACAGACGAAGATACCCTGACATCCCTGAGAGACAGGCATCCGGTCATTGACAAGATTCTCGAATACAGAAGCCTCAAAAAACTCCTGTCGGCGTATATCGAATCCCTTCCCCTGCTGATAAACAAGCGTACCGGGAAGATACACACTTCGTTCAATCAGGCGGTAACGACAACGGGCAGGCTGAGTTCCAACAATCCCAACCTGCAGAATATACCCATCCGCGATGCAAAGGGACGGGAGATACGAAAGGCTTTTATTCCTTCCGACAGCGAGCATATTCTGCTGTCCGCCGATTATTCCCAGATAGAACTGAGGCTGATGGCGCATCTCAGTCAGGATACCGGAATGATAGAAGCGTTTATGCAGGGCGAAGATATTCATGCGGCAACGGCGGCAAAAATCTATCATATTGATATTGCGCAGGTAAGCAAGGAACAGCGCTACAGAGCAAAAACTGCGAATTTCGGAATAATATACGGAATATCCGCATTCGGATTGTCTCAGAGACTGAATATATCGCGTACGGAAGCCAAACAGCTGATAGACGGTTATTTTGAATCGTATCCAAAGGTGAAGGAATATATGAATACGGTTGTGCGCGAAACTCAAAAAACAGGCTATGCCGAGACAGTTTTCGGACGGAGAAGGCAATTGCGGGACATAAATTCGGCAAATTCCATGATACGCGGAATGGCGGAACGAAATGCAATAAACGCGCCGATACAGGGAACCGCCGCCGATATCATCAAGATTGCAATGATAAGGATAAATAAAATATTCAAAGCGAAGAGTCTGAAAACGGCAATGATACTTCAGGTTCATGACGAACTTGTGTTCGATGTATATAAGCCCGAACTGGAAGAAGTGAGGCGGATTGTGCTTGATGAAATGCAAAATGCCGTCAAGCTGAGAGTGCCGCTAATCGCCGAGTGTGGAACAGGAATCAACTGGCTGGAAGCGCACTGATCAAAGAAAATTCAGACTGTTTTTTTCGGAATTTTGGCAAGAATGGTTTTCAATAATTCCCAAAATCTGTCTACCGTAGCAATTTCCAGTTTTTCACCGGGCGAGTGGACGTCTTTGATTGTGGGACCGAAGGAAATCATGTCCAGATTGGGATATTTTTCCAAAAACAGACCACATTCAAGTCCTGCATGAATAGCCTTAACCTTTGGCTCTTCGTTAAATAATTCTTTATAAGCGGTTTTTGTTATCCTGAGTATTTCGGAATCGGTATCAGGCTCCCAGCCCGGATAGGCATTGGAGGTAGAAGTTCTTGCACTTGTAAGGGAAAACAGGCCTTTCATGATATCGACGGTATCATACAGCTTGCTTTTCATCGAACTGCGCTGGCTGGTAGTAATCAGCGCTTCTCTGCCGTGAACAAACTTAACCGACGCCAGATTTGTAGAAGTTTCAACCAGTCCCTTGATTTTCGTACTCATGGCAATCACTCCCGAAGGACAAGCCTGTATGGCAGCCAAAAGATCAAACTGGCTTATTTCGTCGATAACATTATGGGGCGTAGCGGTTCTGACAAATTCGACCCGCATTTCTTTTTCGACATGACGGTACTCGTCTTCCAAATGCTTCCTGAAAACAGAGAAATTTTTTGTAATTTTGGATACCAAATCATTGCCAATACAAAGAACTGCAAATGCTTCTCTTGGAATAGCGTTTCGGAGATGTCCTCCATCGTAGTTACTCAGCCTGAAATCATATCTCACAGACATGCGCCACAAAAAACGGTTTAACAGTTTTATGGCGTTGGGTCTTCCCTTATTGATATCATCTCCGGAATGTCCGCCCAAAAGTCCTTTTATCGAGAGTTTGAATGCCACATAATCAGAGGGAACGGGTTCGGTTATGTAAGTCAGCCGGATTATTGTGTCTATACCGCCGGCACAGCCGATAAACAGTTCGCCATCGTCTTCGGAATCAAGGTTTAGAAGTATTTTCGCCGATAAAAAATCTTTAGCCAGCGCTTTTGCCCCCGACAGTCCTGTTTCTTC
>JAISDR010000018.1 GCA_031264645.1 Prevotellaceae bacterium
CGCATCGAAAATATAGATATGGCTATACAGTTGGAACTGGAGCGCATAGATGAAATAATTATGGAACTTTGGGCGCAATGGGAAAAGTCAAAAGAGGATTACAAAAAAACCTCGAAAAAGCGGAAAGGTAAACCGAAAGACAAAGACGCTAAAGACGACAAAGAAGCGGAAAACGGGGAAATGCAAGACAAATCGGAAAATAAGGAAGCGAAAATATACACTATAGAGCGTGAAGTTCAGGAAACCGAAATGCGATGCCTTGGCGATGTTTCCTACATATCGGAAATACGGGCGCAACTGGTTGAACGACGGAAGTTGCTCGGACTGTATGCTCCCGAAAAACGGGAAATTACCGGAAAAGACGGTAAAGATTTAACGATTGAGCCGGTTACAATAGAAATAATCGACAGTAGAGATAAAGTAAACAAGTAAAAAATATGAATAAAACGGAAGATTATAACGGGTGCAGATACTTTAAGGGTGAATCTGAAAGTCCCTATACAGACCAAAACAAAACAATGCTTTGGTTTTACGAGAGCGTTTGGATTATTGAAGGCAAAAAATATGATACCGGAGAATACATTGCTTATGGATTGGAAGATTTCATGAGTGATGACGGTATCCCCATTACATTAAAGGCGCTTCTTTTCAACAGGTATGCAAAAGGCAGTTTTAGCCTTGCGGACGCCATAATTGGCTTCAAGGACTTTTATCTGAAATATTACAGTAATTGACCTGTTTTTACTTATATCATAAGCAGTTTATCCGCTTCCGTGCGAATGCAATCAGTATGCCGTTTTTGCCAGCCGGGAAATGTTCACGGGTTTCGGACTGCCTCCCATAACTTCATTTATAATTACATAACGAGCTCCGTCAATGGCGTGGTTGTAGCTGTCTATGGGTTCGTTAAGCCATTTGCCTTCCTTATCCTGCCGGTAGGTGTAGTTCCGAAACTCCCTGATTACGTTGTAACTGTTTTTCGTTACACAAATCTTATATTCCAGCATCTTTGTAATGCCGGCTTCCACGCTTCCCTGAAATTTTTTGACCGGATGAATGTTTATTCCCGCACGGTATATTTCCTGAATCAGGCGGGGATCGGCGCTCTCGGATATTATTTTGAGACGCGAACATTCAGCTTTTAAAACCCGGATAATGTCGGAAGAAAGCATTTGCGTCCTGTAGCATTTTTCGTCGATGTAAAGAATGTTATCGAATACAGCCACTTCGCAGACAGCGGTAGGATCGTTTGTAAACCCGAAATCCACAGCCCCCCAGCGTTTTTTGACATATTCGGGAATCTCGTCCACGAGTTCCACGTTCTTAAATATCAGTCCTTCAATATCTGCCTGCAAGCCCAGTCCGTACACTTTCCAGAGGCTTTGGTTTTTCGTGCGCAGGCTCTCTATTTCGTCAATAACCGCCTGTTCCAAAAAGGGATTGTCCCTGTATGTGGTTATGAAATGAAAGGTGCGCATGTCTTTGTTTACCTCGCATATCCAGTGTTCGTCGGAAAACGAGGGATTGTAGTCGATGACTGTAAAACGGGTGGTACGCAGTTTCAACTGTTGAAACTCAATCGGAGAAAGTTCGTTGGCTTCGTTCACATAAAGGATGTCGCGTTTGCCGCCTCTCAGTTTCTGCTCGCTGTCGGTACTGAAAAATTCTACCCATGAACCGTTGGAGAAATGATATGTCAGTTCGCTTTTATTCAGCCGGCTTTCATCGAATATTCCAAACCGGAACAGTATTTCCTTAAAATCAATAAAAACAGTTCGCTTGATTGCCGGAAGCGTTGCCCGCACAATCGACAGTCTCGTATTGGGATGCGTAAGGCAATAGTGAATCAGCCATATCAGAATATTGTATGTTTTGGAGCTTCTTGCGGAGCCTTGCGCCGATACGGTTGTAAATCCTTTTTTAACAGCCGAATCCACATGTTCATATACTATTGTCGTTTGTATTTTTGGCATCAAATTTTGATAATACGCTGATAAATTCCTGAGGCAAATATCTTAATGCGGCAGATTTGATGTTTTCGGGTATGCCGTAAAACGCCTCCGCGATGCTTCCGGTTATGGCTGCAATAGTATCGCTGTCCCCGCCGATTGACACAGCCAGACGGATGGCGCTCTCAAAATCACTGCTTTCGAGAAAACAGACAATCGCCTGCGGGACCGTAACCTGGCATGTTTCGTTAAACGTGTTTGTTTTGCGTATTGAATCGCAGGTCATATCAAGATTATACCTGTATTCTTTGACTGCAATGTTTTTGATTGTTTCCTTTGAGCAGCAGTCATGACGGGCTTGATAAATACAGTCGGCTATCACCGATGCTCCCCTGATGCCTTCGGGATGATTGTGCGTACATTTCGCCGACATGCGGGCATACCTCAGTACCTCCCCCAAATCATTCGACCACCACGCACAGGGGGAAACACGCATTGCGGAGCCATTCCCGAAACTGTTATACGGCTGCGGACTGGACGAATGTACCCAGCCCGCAAAAGAGCCGCCGTAACCGCCTTTCGGATGCGGGTATTTCCGGCACCAGTACTGCAGGGACGCTTCAAAGCTTATGCCTTTCAGCAAAGCATCCGCGACGGCAATCGTACAAACGGTGTCATCCGTAAATGCGCAGTCATCCGTAAACAGCTGAAATTCCGTATTCAGATGATTGTTAAATTCAAAACGCGAACCTGCTATATCTCCAATTATTGCGCCTGTCATAATTTTAATTCTTTTGTTTATGTTTCCTTACTACCAATTCCTTTGTTATGGTGCATTTACGTCCGTTATACGGCTTTTCTTCCGTTATTTTCAGATTCCAAAGCCGCGTAACCCTGCATCCTGTATCTTCGGGCGCAAAGTTAGTAAAAATTGCCGATAAAGAGCCAAAAAAATAATCGGTTTTGCCGTTTTTCGGCTCTTTGAACGATACCCGGTATATGTACGATTTCAATGCCATTTCTAATTCGATGTGCTTCCTTCCGGCAGTTTTTCGTCAACGCTTATCCGACGTTGGGCGAACTTCACGCCGGCAATAAAACCGTTTTTCCACATTTTTTCTTCGACATCGGCATCTCCATAAAAACTAAAGGTTTCTGCTGCTGCCAATTCGTTTGCTGTTTCTTCAATTTCTTTTTCTGTTAATCTCATTGTTATTTTTTTTAATTCATTACTAATAAAAATTACTTATATAATAAGTATTATAATGCAAAGGTAAGTGAATTATTTTGAATATAACACACTTTTTTAAAATTATTTTTTATTAAACTGATTTTCAGATGATAAATATTTTTAAAATATTTACTGCATAAGTAAAAAACAATTATCTTTGCAGAAAATTTCGGGAATTGTTATGAATGCTTTATTGAAATATTTTGTGTTTTTAGCGGGTTGCGCGGCGGCATATTTAGAGCCGATTAAGCTGCTGATTAT
>JAISDR010000032.1 GCA_031264645.1 Prevotellaceae bacterium
CTTTCGTCTTTCTGACTGACCGCGACAAGGGTAATCGCACCCGTCGGACAGTTATTCGCACAAGTGTTGCACTGTACTTCGTCGCGGTTCACGATGCAGTTATCCTTTATCCATACGGCTTTGCCGATGGAAATAGCGGACTTGTCAGCCGGAGTAATCGCACGGATAGCGCCGGTCGGACAAACCTGCGCACATTTTGTACATTCCGGACGGCAATAGCCTTTTTCGTAGGACATTTCGGGCTGCATCAGGGTGGCGAGCTTTGCCGACGGGCGCAGCACGTTAGCAGGACATACGGACACGCAAAGCTGGCAGGCGGCACAGCGCTTGTTCATGTTGCGCAAACTGCCGGCTCCCGGAGGAACAATCGGCGTTTTACGTGCCGGTATCTTTTTATCCTGAATATCCGCCAACCCGCCGTCCCCCTTGGGCTGTTGCGCCTTCACCGTTTGCGTCAGTGCAAAGACGCCCGCTATCGAGAGGAAACCGCGTCGGGATACGCCGCCATTCGCACCGGTTTCTTCGCTGGTCGCCTCATGCCTGATTTTTACCGGCGCATATTTCATTGCTCCGAACTTGCATTTTTCCATACACTTGAAACAGCTCACACAACGGCTTTTGTCTATGCTCAGGTTTTTCATGTCAATACATGAAGCCTTGCAATTCCGTTCGCACAAGCCGCATTTCTTACATTTCTCCGCATCGAACGCCGGTCTGAAAATGGAGAAGCGGGAAAGCAGCCCAAGCGCGCTTCCCACCGGACATATTGTATTGCAATACGTCCGTCCGCCGCGCCGTGCAAGTATGCCGACCACCACCAGCGTAAGGACTGCCGTGCCGAATATTACCCATCCTTTCATCCATACTTCCGTCGGATAAAAGGCATAGCTGTCCATTCTTTCCGCCAGCCAGCCCAGCAGGTTGTTTCCCCAGCGATATACGGGAGCGAGGAAATTCGACGCCATACGCCCGTAAGCTGCATAAGGATCAAGCAGGGACACAAGCGCATTGCCCTTCAAAATAACGGCAAGAGTAAATAAGCCGAGGACACCGTAACGCAGCCAAGATTTGGCGGTGGAATAATGGAAACGGTTTTTCTTTCTCTTTCCTGCAACGCGGGATATGCCGTCCTGCAACACGCCCAGCGGACAGATTACGGAACAGTAAACCCGTCCTAAAAGCAATGTGAGGATTGCCAGGAATGCTATCACGGCAACGTTTACCGCCAATATTGCCGGCAGAAGCTGTATTTTTGCCAGCCAGCCGAACCACAGGTGTACCGTTCCCGTGAAGTCGAGAAACAGCAGGGTGAGGAGGGCAAAAAACACAGTGGCGACGATGAGCCTGATTTTATACAGCATAATTGAATGTTTATCTGCGAAGCCAGACGGCTGTTATTTCGCCAATGACTATTTTGTGATAGTCGCTGGTTTCGGCATGGGCGTCGATGACGAATTTGCGTCCTTCTTCGGTGAGGAAATCATCCGGAGATACGGTCGTTACTTCAACCAGCTTACATTCTATGACGAGCCGGGCTTCCCTGTATGTCATATTTCCGGCAGGCGTTTGCACGGAGGAGAGCTTGCTTTCTTTCATCTTGTCGGTGTCCCGTCCGGATTTTTTTCCGAAAAGCATCATATCTTCCCTGTGTGCTTCGTCAAAATAAGACATGGTGTAAGTCTGTTCCCGGCGCATCAGTTCAAGAGTATAGCGGCTCGAGCGGAGAAAGCACCATGTTGCCGGGCGGTCGAACAGGATTCCCCAGCCGCCCCAGCTTGCAATCATCGAATTGTAGTGCGACAGATTGCCGGCGGTGATAACCGTGTAATCTTTCCCGACCCGTTTGAAAACGTTGTCGGTAATTTCTTCGGGGGAAATGCCTGTAAATAACTCATCGAAATTCATCGTTTGAATGTTTTTTGATTCTTCATTTTGTCCGGCAGGCGCCGTGTCTTCTTTTGGCGTCCGGTTTCCACAAGCTGTTGTAAGCAGTATACCGGAAACTAATGTGATTAAAATCCTGTTCATGGTTCTTTATTTATTATCATTATATAATTTTATTTAAAATTCACGGCGCAAAGATAATGCGGTATTTATATAGCTTGTTTTTCTGTGAGGTTCTTTTTTCTTTTCTGTGAGGTTCAATTGATGCTTTTTCGCACGAATTACTGTGATTATAAGCATTTTATCGGACAATTTTTCTCTGTTTGTGAGAATCTTTTTAATATAATGTTATCTGCGTGCGAAAAACAAAATCGGGTAAAACCTCCATTTCGTCCATTTTCCCGCCCCATTCGTCTATTTTCCGAAATAGACAATGAAAATAAAAGTTCGCTATTTCACGAAAAAACTGTAATTTTGCGGCCGATAATTTTATTAAGTTTAAGATGTAAAAATAAATAAATATGGCAGTACCGTATGTTCTTATTCCAAGAGGAAAAGGAATATATGATATAGAAAAGTAAAATAATATAATAATAATTTGAGCTAACGCTCTTATTCTCACTTCTGAAATCGACCAAATTTTATCAAGTGTCAGAGAATAAGTTTGCGAAAGTTCACGTCTTCGGGCGTGAGCTGTTCGTGCTTATTTGGACACAAGGTTTTTGGTCGAACCTCAGAAGCAATAAGCAACGAACAGTTTCACGCTTTTTTCTTTGCCAAAGAGTTTAGGGGTTTCACGTTCACAAATTCTTAAATTTTATGGTAAATAATGAATCTTCTTCTCAGACCATTCAATCACAAGTGATTGATTTTATGCGTTTCCCGATGATTATTGGCGTATTGTTTATTCACAACAGTACTTCTACCGTTCAAATTCCGGGTGCAGAATTCGGAACGGAGGCTTTTATGCCTGTTTTCTACTATTCCAGCAAGCTGTTTTCACAAGTTTTGGGTCGTATTGCCGTTCCGCTGTTCTTTTTCATGTCGGGTTTTCTATTCTTCCTGAATATGGAAAAGTTTAATAAGGACAGTTACAAAAACAAACTGCAAAGCCGTGTCGAAACTTTGCTAATTCCGTATCTGTTTTGGAATTTCGTAACTATCGCTTTTTATTTTGTGATGACTTCTATTCCCTATACAGCTTCTTTTGTTAATGGAGAAGTAGATATAAAGCATATATTCAGCTATTTATGGGTTACAGAAAATGGACCTCCGCTTGCATATCAATTTTGGTTTATCCGCGATTTAATGATAGCAGTTGTTTTAACGCCAATCATTTACTTATGTATAAAATATGGCAAAATCTACAGTATTATAATTTTAGGAATATTGTGGTATTGTGGTTTATGGATTAAAATTTCCGGTCTTTGCACCTGCCTTTTCTTTTTCACTTTCGGGGCATATCTTGGAATGAACAAGAGAAATCTGCTCGAAGATTTTGGGAAAATACAAAAACTCTCATTTATATTTTTCCCGCCAATTGCAATAATTGATTTATTAACAAAGCAATATGATTTCAATATTTACATACAAAAAGTTGATATAATTGTCGGCATTATATTTTGTTTTAATTTGGTCGGGTGGCTGATAGGGAAAGGTAAAGTCAGGCCTGTTCCGTTTTTGTCATCTGCGGCTTTCTTTGTATACGCCGTTCACGATCCGTTTTTTATGATTCCGATAAGGAAAATCAGTTATATGCTGCTCAGGCCTGCAACTGATTTTGCCTGCACCTGTTTATATTTTTTGAATGTTATTTCGGTTGCTTTGCTTACGCTTGGCTTTTACTATATTTTGAAACTGTTTTTACCGAAATTTACGGCTATTATTACAGGCGGGAGATAAATGACACATATGTCCGGATTGTATTTTATAAAATACAAAAAATGTCACGGATTGTATTTTGTAAAATACATTTTGTAGCTTTGCGAAAATTTTTGAAGACATGAAACATTTATTTTCAGCATTTTATCGCAAATTGGAAGAAACAGATATGCGTTTTGAACGTTATCTGAAAAGTCAAATTGATTGGAACAACCGTCTGACAGCCATTACCGGTGCACGCGGAACAGGCAAGACCACCATGTTGCTGCAACATATAAAAGAAAGCTTCGGCGCTAACCCGCAGGATGTATTGTATGTCAGTTTAGACAATATATATTTCAGTGTTAATAATTTATATTCGCTCGCCAACGATTGTTACCTGCTCGGCGGAAAAGAATTGTATCTCGACGAAGTGCATAAATATCCTGACTGGGCACAGGAAATCAAGAATATTTATGACGACTTTCCAAAACTGAAAGTGGTTTTACCGGCTCGTCCATATTGCAGATTTTCAAGGCAAACGCAGATTTAAGCCGCCGGGTAAGGCATTTCCAGCTATACGGCTTGTCGTTCCGCGAATTTTTGATTTTTGAGGGTTTATTGCGAAAAACGCAACAGCCATTTTCGCTCGCCGAAATTCTTGAAAACCACGTTTCCATCGCGACAAAACTGGTCAAGGAAATCACGCCTTTACCCGCCTTTCAAAAATACCTGCAATACGGGTATTATCCATATTACCAGGAAGATATGGTGGGTTATGGCGAGCGTGTGCTGCAAACGTTCAACTCCATCATGGAAAGTGATTTGCCGAACGTGGAAAGCATTGATTTTTACTCGATCAGCCGGATAAAAAAGCTGTTTTACATACTCTCGGAAATGGCGCCCTATACGCCGAACATTTCCCAGCTCAGCCAGCAGGTTGATGTAACCCGCGTAAGTTTAATGAATTATCTTTTGCTGCTCGAAAAAGCGCACGCGATTTTACTGCTGAAAAAAAAGGCGACAGGCATACGGCAAATGGTAAAGCCTGAAAAAGTTTATCTGCAAAATTCAAATTACAGCTACGCGCTTTCGGCCGAAAACCCCGAAACGGGAACCGTGCGTGAAACCTTTTTTTATAACCAGCTTCAGGTAAATCACGATGTTGCATACACGGAAGAAACCGATTTTTGCATCGACGGGAAATATTATTTTGAAATTGGCGGGAAAAATAAAAATACACGGCAAATCAAAGAT
>JAISDR010000040.1 GCA_031264645.1 Prevotellaceae bacterium
CCGCTTCCGCTTATCAGAACGACTGCCGGGAATCTGCCTTCTTTTTCGGGCAGGGTCAATGTTCCGGCTAAAGTTACGCCATCGTCCTTATTCTCGAAAAAGACTTCTTCCTCATAATACGGATATGGTTTTGACGGCTCCTGCGGACGGCGCGGTTTTTCCGTTTCAAGTTTTTCCCTTGTGAGGTTCAACTCCATCGACATTTGCATTTGCTTGAATGTGCCGCTAATATTCCCGTCGGCATTTAAAACGCCTTCATACTCAATTCCTGCGCTGGCAACAGACAGTTTCAAAACATTATTCTCAAAGCTTGCAGAAGTTACAGGTATATCTTTTGCTCCCTGATCGGGACTGTCCATTGTCGCTGTATATCCTGTCGACGTTTTCCGGATATTGAAAACCACGCGAAGCTGAATGCCCTGAACTTTTAAGATACCGTTCCATGCTCCCGAAATGTCCTGTCCCCAACTGTTTATGGAAACAACAGTAAGGATTAGTATGATAAAAAATCGTTTCATTATGTATTATATTTTGCCGTATTCCTGCCGGCAGAACCCGCTTTATCTGCTAATCTCTTGCGAGTTTGGAGAGCAGTCTTAATATTTCCAGATACAGCCATACCAAAGTAACCAGCAGTCCGAAAGCTCCGTACCATTCCATATATTTGGGAGCGCCCATCTGAGAACCCTTTTCGATGAAATCAAAATCAAGCAGGAGATTCAGAGCTGCAACTACTACAATTACCGCGCTTATGCCTATGCTCAACAAACTTGTGCCATGATAAAAAGGCGTTGCCACATGAAACAGATTCAGGATAATAACAACAAAATAGAACACAGCTATGCTGACAGTCGCAATTATTATCACTGAACGCAGTTTCTCAGTTACTTTTATCAGGCGGGTTTGATAACAGAACAGCATCACTAATGCCGTCAACAATGTTATTGTTACCGCAGTAAGTACGATTCCCGGAAATTTTGCAGAAAAAGCTCCTTCAAAAAATGCCGAAATAGCTCCGAGAGCAAAGCCTTCCGCCGCAGCATACAGAGGCGAGAGATAGGGAGAAGTTTTTGGAGCAAAGCAAATTATCAACGCAAGAACAATTCCGGAAATAAGTCCTCCCCATAACCAGGGGGTAACAGATGAAGGATTGTTTGCATTAAAAACAGTGTACCATGTGAAAGACGCTGCAAAAATTGTCATTGCTATCAACATAAAAGTTTTGATAACAGAGCCTTTCACTGTCATTGTGCCGGTTGAGGAACTGTCAAGAGCTACTTTTTTAAAGACGTTTTCCTTCATTGCCGGATTCGATGAATTTCCAAATAAAGCCATATTTTTTTATAATTATAATTTATTAAAACTTAAATTCTGCGCAAAAGTAGTAAAAAACTTTTCACTACTGATTTTTATTTCTTCTTAAACAAGTCTTTCAGTTTACTGGCAGCCTCTTCCTTAACCTTGTCGGTAAGTTTTTGGGCTTCCTGTTTTGCCTTTTCTTCCATTTCCTGCTTTTTATCTTCGACTAACTGCTTCGCCTGTTCCACAGCCTGTTGCTGTATCGAAGGCGAATCGCCCATATATTTTGCCTTGGCCAGGCCGAAAGTAGGACTTTTGATACTTCCGCCGATAGCAATCCCGACATTCACGGTGTTTGCTGTTACAGCTCCGGATTTACCTCCGATTTGAGTGATAAAACTGTTAACCGCGCCTGTAACTTTTGCCGCGGGAATTTTCAGATCCACCTGCATGCCAAGCGACTGGTCAAGTCCATATTCTCCGCCAAGCATTAAATCCGTGCTGCCTATCGAAATCGGGAAAGGATGTATGCCTATCTTCCCGTCGTTTACGGAAAAGTTGGCGTTTACATTTTTCAGCATGTTCGAAGTCTCTTTCAAGCCGACCAGAGCGGTTATCTTGTTCAATGTTTCCTGATTCAGCAGCTTGAGACTGTCCGCCCTGATATTTCCCACAGCGTTAAGCGCCAGCAGTATCGGACTGAGATTCTGGTCGAACTTGTCGGAAAAATTAAAATCGAACGAAACTTTTCCGTCAACGTCTTTCAGTATGGGCAATACCTTTTCGAACATGCCGAACGAACTGACCAGGTCTTTCACCTGAATGTTATGCAGTTTCATGTCCAGATTAGCCAGAGCCGAAGAGGTGTTTTCGGCAAGATATTTTCCTGACAGCTGTATTTGTCCGCCGGCGAAACCCGAGGACAGATTGTTGATATACAGTGTATGGTCTTTTACCGTTACCGTTCCCTGAGCATTAGTCAGGTTCAGGTTATCATACAGTATTTTGCCTATTGAAGCATTGATTGAAAAATCGACATTCGAGGGCAGGACAATGACCGACAGGGCGCTTTCGTCCGTACCTGCTGCAGATACGGTGTCTTCGGCAGCGGACATTATTTGATTACAGTTCAGATAATTTGATGACAGTTGAAGGTTTCCTTTAAGCACTTCGTCTTTCATTGCATAATTTAAGAAGTTCTCCAGCCGTCCGGAAGCCTTTATGTCGCTTTCGCCGATTTTCACATCAAACTGTTTGAGATTTACATATTTGGGAGTAAACTCCAAATCGGCTTTCGCAATGTCGATTGGCATGGGGATATCCTCCGTTACAGCCGTAAAGTTTTGCAGGGAAAGATTTCCGGCAAGATTAAGCCTGTCGTATTCTTCCTTTTCGATATGCGACATGCGTCCCGCAAAATCAATATTGGCGGTTAAGATTCCCTTCAAATCAATCCCTTCCAGCGGCAAAGCGTCTTTTATCGACTCAAAATCCAGTTTGCCTTTTATCAGGGCTTTGATGCTGGCGTCGGTCATTGGCGTCCGCACATTTGTCGATATATCAAAAGGATTGCCGCCAATTTCCAGATGAAAACGATTGACGTCGATATTGGTGTTTGCATCATTATTCCCGTCGAAAAGCAGTTTTGTGTCAATATTAATATTCTCAATGGATTTCGGCAGCTGGGCATATTTCAGATACCCGTCTTCGACTTTCAGTTCGCCCCATATCTGCGGCATGGATTTGTCGCTGTAAACTCCCTTAACCCAGCCTTTCAGATTAAGATTCCCTTTTGTACTGATATTTTTGGCGTCGGCAAGAATATCCGGCGGGATAATGTCCAAAAGCGTTTTCAGCGAAGCGACTTTAGCGCCGTAGGTAACATCAATGACAATATCGTCATTGTCTTCCATTTTCACTGTTCCGTCGGCAAGCAGGGCTATGCGGTTCAGGTTTATTTCGGTACCGTTGAGGGTAAAGAGCATTTTCTCCAGATCGGCGCCAAGTTTTCCCGCAATCGAAAGCTTGAAATCGGAAATCAGCATAAGCCCGTTGTACATAAGGCTGATTTTCTCAACGTCGGCGTTAATATCCAGCGAGGTCAGGGTATTTGACAGATTCCCTTTAAGACTGAAATTAAGATTATCGACGGCGGCAAGCGTTTTGCCCGTCAAATCTTCGTACATAAAAGACCCGTCCGCTATCGAAAAATTCTCTATGGCAACTTTGAAGCCCGAGTCTCCGGCGTCTTCCGTTTCGGGTTTTTCCGCTTCTTCCGAGGGCTTCATGATATCCCAGTTTACCGTGCCGTCCTGAAATACTTTCGCCTGAAGTTTCGGCGACTGCAGGGTAATCAGATTCAAGTCAATAAGCCCGTTTTTGATATACGACATCACGTTTATGCCCGCATCAAACGAAGCAACGGACGCCAGTTCCTCATCTTTGGAGATCACGCTCAAATCTTTCAATGAAACCGTGATCTTCGGAAAATGCTTAAACACCGATATATCCACACTTTTGAAATCCACAACGGCATTCATGTTGTCGTTGATTATCTCTTTCGCCATACTTGTGAGTTTGTCCTTGAACAGTACCGGTATCAAAAACAAAGCCAACAGTATCAGCGCAATCAAACTCCCTAAGGATATTCCTAAAA
>JAISDR010000058.1 GCA_031264645.1 Prevotellaceae bacterium
ATGGAGTATTTCAGTGTGGATGTGGCGCTTGGAATACTGCTGAAAGCGCATGTCGCCGACCGCTGGATGGCGCTGGACAGCGAGGAAGGGAAGAAAATGTTTCGAAAATTAGTCGATGACTTGGTTGAATTTAAAAAGTTAAAATAGTACAAATGAATACGAAAGGTAAAGTAACAGGTATAATATCAAACCTTGTGACGGTGGAAGTTGAAGGTCCCGTGTCGCAAAACGAAATTTGTTTTGTCAGTCTGGACAAAGTCAGGATGATGGCTGAAGTGATAAAAGTCGTTGGAAACAGGGCTTTTGTACAGGTTTTCGAAAGCACCCGCGGACTGAAAACGGGTTGCGAAGTGGAATTTATGGGGCACATGCTCGAGGTTTCGCTGGGTCCCGGAATACTTTCGAGCATATACGACGGTCTGCAAAACAATCTCAAGACCATGGAAAGCGTTTTCCTGAAAAGAGGCGAGTATACCGAAGCCCTGGACAGTACCGTCAAATGGAATTTCACGCCTCTTGTACACGCCGGCGAAATGGTGAAGGCGGGCAGCTGGCTGGGCGAAGTGATCGAAAACAGCCTGTCCCACAAAATAATGACGCCTTTCAAGTTCGAGGGCAACTACACTGTCAAAAGCATAGAAAAGGAAGGCAGCTATACGATAAATCACGTTATTGCGGTTCTCGTCGACAGCAATGGCAACGACAGAGAAGTGACAATGGTACAGAAATGGCCTGTCAAGACGCCCGTTACATGCTACAGGGACAAGCCGCGCCCGTTCAGGATAATGGAGACCGGAGTGCGCATATTCGACACTTTCAACCCCATAGCCGAAGGAGGCACGGGTTTTATTCCCGGTCCTTTCGGTTCGGGAAAGACGGTCTTGCAGCATGCCCTGGCAAAGCAGGCTGAGGCTGACATAATCATTATGGCGGCATGCGGCGAGAGAGCCAACGAGGTGGTCGAGATATTCATGGAGTTCCCCAGACTTGACGACCCGCGCACGGGACGCCGTTTGATGGAGCGTACCATCATCGTATGCAACACTTCGAACATGCCGGTTGCCGCACGCGAGGCTTCGGTATATACGGCAATGACTTTGGGAGAATATTACAGGTCAATGGGCTTGAAAGTTCTTCTTCTGGCAGACTCCACATCGCGCTGGGCGCAGGCGCTCAGGGAGATGAGCAACCGTCTGGAGGAGTTGCCCGGCGCAGACGCATTTCCGGTGGATTTGTCGGCTATCATCTCTAATTTTTATTCCCGCGCAGGCTATGTTGTCCTGAATAACGGCAGAAGCGGTTCGGTTACTTTCATCGGGACAGTGTCGCCGGCGGGCGGAAATCTCAAAGAGCCTGTTACTGAATCGACAAAGAAGGTTGCCCGCTGTTTCTACGCTCTTGCCCAGTCGCGCGCCGACAGCAAAAGATATCCCGCAGTAGACCCCGTCGACAGCTATTCCAAATATCTCGAATACTCGGAAATACAGGAATATCTGAATAATTCGGTGGAAGAAAACTGGGCGGAACGGATCGCGGAAAGCAAAAACATCATCCTGAAAGGCAAGGAAGCAGCCGAACAGATAAACATCCTGGGCGACGACGGCGTGCCTCTGGAATATCACGACCGTTTCTGGAAATCGGAACTTATTGACTTTGTGATTCTGCAGCAGGATGCTTTCGATAAAGTCGATTCGTCCACGCCAATGGAACGTCAAAAATATATGCTCGACCTCGTCCTCGAAATTTGCAGGGCGTACCCGGCATTCGAAAATTACGAAGAGTGTTCGGCATACTATAAAAATCTGATAAACATCCTGAAACAATTAAACTATTCAGAGTTCCAAAGCGAAAAATTCAAGGATTACGAAGAACAGGTCGCGAAACAATTAACAATCAATAATGAGGAGGGCTAAAGCCTTTTGATTCATTGTTAATTATGCCCTGTGTGCGAAATCGCACAAAATACGCATTTTTGTCTATTTTTATAATAGCCTATATATCATTCATATAATAATTAGAAAAACTGTTCTAAAAGCTCAATTTGTCAAAAGTGTGCGAAATCGCACGCAAAGTGTGCGATTTCGCACTTTTGGAGAAATACTGTTTTTTATATGCTATTTATTTTCAGTATAATACAGTTTGGTACGATTTTTGACTGTTATATATTGATAAATATATAACAATTATACTAATATATTGAATATATGATGAGTAGATATTTAATTTGTATTCTTTTTTCGTTGATAACAGCTGTAAATCTTCATTCTCAGGAATTGTTGAGACTTACAATAGAAGAAGCTATTGATTTAGCCCACAGGCAGGCGCCCTCGGTCGTCGCGGCAAAGCACAGTTTCCATTCGGCATACTGGAGCTACCGCAATTTCAAGGCAAACTACCTTCCTTCAATGAGTTTCAGCTCAACGCCCAGATTCAATCACTGGATAAATGCGATAACCATGCCGGACGGCACTTCGCAGTTTGTGCAGCAAAATCAGTTTGCTGTTGATGGAAATATTTCCGTAAGCCAGAATATTTCCCTGACCGGAGGAAGAATATCCCTCAGCACGGGTATAAACAGGCTTGACATGTTGGGAACATCAAATTCCCACAGCTACAATACAAACCCCATTTCTGTTTCATACCAGCAGTCTCTCTGGGGATATAACGGACTGAAATGGAGCAGGAAAACCGAACCTCTGCGCTATGAAATCGCCAAAAAAAATTATATTGTAACACTTGAAAATGTTTCACTTAACGTTATTAACATGTTTTTTGGACTTGCTATGGCTCAGGCAAATCTGGATATAGCGCAAACCAATTATCAAAGCGCTGACACTCTATATGTCTTTGCAGAAGGACGCTACAAAATAGGACGTATAACGGAGAGCGAAATGCTGCAATGGGAAGTCAAACGCCTGAACGAGGAGACCAGTCTGAGGAACGCCAGAGTATATCTCGAAGATAATCTTCAATCGTTCAGAACATATCTGGGAATAAAAGATACTATACCAATTGAGGCGATTACGAGTAAAATAATCCCCAATCTGAATATCGATCCCTACAAGGCTCTGGATTTAGCGCTCGAAAATAATCCAACTATAATGAGCATGAAACTGAGTGAAATCGAGAGTGAAAGCTATGTTGCGTCCTCAAAGGCAAATTACGGATTTCAGGCTAATTTACTGGCGCAGTTAGGACTTTCGAAAACGGGAGAAAATCTTAATACTGCATACAAGGATCCTCTTAACCAGCAGTATGCACAGATAGGAATAAGTGTCCCGATTCTCGACTGGGGACAGGGAAAAGGACGCCGCAAAACGGGCTTATATCAATACATTAGCAAGTTTTTGGTCGTATTATTACAATTTAAGGAGATTAACCCTCTACGACTTCGAAAAAAATATGCTTCTTTCTGAAGATTATGAATCATTACTTAAATAATTATAAAAAATAAAGATATGGATATTCAATTAAAAAAGAAACACCCGATAGTAAAATACAAGTACTAAATTATTTCTGGAGCGGTTATTATCGCATTCATTATTTACCTTTCAGTTATGATGGGAGGTCCCTCGAAACTGCGCTACAATGCGGAAAATCTCCAGATTGTGGAAGTCAAGCAGGGCAAATTTATGGAATATGTCGATTTGGAAGGTATCGCCCAACCCAAAATGACGATAAAAATCAACAGTATAGAATCGGGTACGGTGGACAGTATTGTGGCGGAAGAAGGCAGCATGCTGAAGCAGGGCGATATTATTCTTATCCTTAAAAACATTGAACTGCAAAGAGCTATCAATGACGAAAGGGACGAGCTTCTGAAAAAAAGAACTGCTCACGAAGAAAAGCTCCTGCAGATGGAAAGAAAATCGTCGGAACTGAGACGCAATATTCTCAAGACGGTCTATGATTTGGAACGCTTGAACAAGCAATACAAGCTGGACCAGGAAGAATTTCAGATGGGCATAAAGAGTAAAGCCGAACTGGACGTCGCTTCCGACGAGTTCAACTTCCAGCAAAAGACCACGACAATGTTGCTTGAGGAATTGAAAAACGATTCGCTGATGAACATAATCCAGTCCAGCCTCATGGAAAATGATATGGATCGCGAGGAAAAACGCTACGAACGCAGCCGCGAAAGACTGGATAACCTCACTGTCAGGGCGCCAATTGACGGACAGCTTAGCTTTATCAGCGCTATTTATGGCGAAAGAATCGGTAACGGAACCAGCATCGGAGAGCAAAAAGTTATCGACGACTTGAAAATCAATACTAAGGTCAGCGAATATTATATTGACCGCATATCTCTAGGTCTGCCGGCAACGGTTACATACCTGAATAAGAAATACTATCTTAAAATCACTAAATTGAATCCGGAAATCAAAGACCGCATGTTCGAAATCGACCTTGTCTTTGTCGGCGAAACGCCCGATAATATAAGAATCGGCAAAACGTACAGAGTTCAGATAGAACTCGGACAACCCGAAGACGCATTGATTATCGATAAGGGAAATTTCTACCAAAATACCGGAGGACAGTGGGTTTTCAAA
Source organism: Prevotellaceae bacterium (assembly GCA_031264645.1). Lineage (GTDB taxonomy): Bacteria > Bacteroidota > Bacteroidia > Bacteroidales > UBA932 > JAIRLF01. The sequence continues at coordinate 4,551 of JAISDR010000058.1, forward strand.
CTGGATAAATCGGAAAATAAAGCCTTCAGAACAAATATTACTGTAGGACGTCAAAATCCGGGACAATACGAAGTGCTAAGCGGACTGGAAGAAGGCGATAAAGTGATTATTTCTGGATACGGCAGTTTCGGCGAAGCTCAGGAATTGACGCTAAAATAAAGGCAAAAATCCACAGTATCGACGCCGTCCGCATAGTCTGTAAGTTCGGGCAGCTGGGTCTGTCCGAAAAGCGTCGGGTTTTCGAGACAGTCGATTTTGGAAACGACGCACTGTATTTGCTCCTTCCGTTCGGCAAGAAAAGTTTTCACCTGTTCAATATCCTTATACGCAG
>JAISDR010000069.1 GCA_031264645.1 Prevotellaceae bacterium
GCACAAAACGCGCAAGCGCTGCATGGATGCATTTTCCAGAGCCAAACAGGACGGTCTGGTCAAGGCGGTAGGCGTATCGTGCCATAATATTGACGCACTCGCCGAAGCAGCTGTAAATCCGTGGGTAGATGTTGTTTTAGCCCGCATCAACCCTTTCGGCACAAACATGGACGCCTCGCCCGAAATTGTGAAGGAAAATCTCCGGAAAGCAAAGGAAAACGGCAAGGGCGTCATAGGGTTTAAAATATTCGGCGAAGGGAAGCAAATCTCCGAAAATGAACGTGAACAATCAATTAATTTCGTTGTTACGCAAGGCAATGTTCACTGTGTAACACTCGGTTTGGAATCGGAATCTCAATTGGATGATGCGGTCGAACGCGTCATGCGTAATATAACGTAATATAAAAGGATAAGAATTATGAAAGAAGAAATCATTATAGCAGGATTTGGCGGACAGGGAGTATTGTCCATGGGTAAAATATTGGCATACTCGGGAATTATGCAGGGTCAGGAAGTTACATGGATGCCGGCGTACGGTCCGGAAATGAGGGGAGGAACAGCCAATGTAACGGTGATATTAAGCGACGACACCATCAGTTCCCCGATAGTCGGCAGCTATGACACCGCCATAATCCTGAACCAGCAGTCAATGACAAAATTTGAAAAAACAGTCAAACCCGGAGGATTACTGCTGTACGACCCCAATGGCATAACAATGCCGCCTACCCGTGAAGACATAGAAATATACAGGGTGGAAGCCGCTGCAGAAGCGTCAAAACTAAACAATTCACGACTTTTCAACATGATTGTACTTGGCGGATTTCTCAAAATTAAACCTATTGTCAAGGATGAAAATGTGATTGCAGGATTAAAGAAATCTTTACCCGAAAGACATCATAAACTGATACCGTTCAATGAAAAAGCTATTGAACGGGGAAAAGAAATAGTACAAAAAAACGTTTAGGCATATCATTTTGCAATAAAACAGTTACCTTTGCGACTCAAATTGATTGAAATGAACAGTAAAAGTAATGTTGTGATAAAGAATAAACGGGCAGAGTTCGACTACGAGTTTCTCGAGAAATACACTGTGGGAATAGTGCTTGCCGGCACGGAAATAAAGTCGATAAGAGCCGGAAAAGCCAGCCTTGTCGATTCGTACTGCTATTTTATTGGGGAAGAACTGTATATCCGGGGACTTCATATTTCGGAATACTGGTGGGGAAACCTGAACAATCACGATCCAAAAAGAGAGCGCAAACTGCTGATGACGCGAAAGGAATTAAACAAGCTGCATAAGAAAATCAAGGAAAAGGGATTGACAATCATTGCCTCGAAACTTTTTATTGCCGAAAACGGATATGCAAAACTGGTCGTCGGGCTTGCGAGGGGAAAGAAATCGTACGATAAAAGGGAATCAATCAAGGAAAACGACATTAAACGCGACCTCAAGCGTGTTGAACGGAGTTATAAATCATAAACTGCAAATCGTAAATTGGACAAAAAACTGTTTCTTAGACGCGGGAGAGAAGATTCAATCAAACGCTTTCATCCATGGATATTTTCGGGAGCTGTGAAAAACGCGGATTCCGATGTAAACGAGGGAGATATTGTTACTGTATATTCGTCGGAAGGCGAATTTCTGTGCAAGGGGCATTACGAATCCGGGTCTATTGCGGTCAGGATATTAAGCTTTGTCGATGAGGAAATTGACGAACAGTTTTTCAAACACAGGATATCCGAAGCATACCGTATGCGAAAGAAATACATCCTTCCGGTTTTTGCCGGAGAGGAAGGCAGCGTGTACAGACTGGTGCATGGCGAAGGAGATTCGCTGTCGGGATTGGTCGTTGACATATACGGGGATCTTGCAGTTTTACAGGCTCATTCAACAGGAATGGGCAAGTCGTGCAGCCTGATTGCAAAGGCATTGACCGAGGTTTGCGAAAGCGTTAAATACGTGTATAACAAAAGCCTGTCGACCATGCCAAAAGGAAAATACGCCGTCGAGGACGGATGGCTGTCGGAGAAAAGAGAACTGCCGCTTACTGTCAGCGAATATGGCAATCTCTTTGAAATCAATCCGGAAGACGGTCAGAAAACCGGCTTTTTCATCGACCAGCGCGAGAACCGCCGTCTGCTGCAAAGATATTCGGAAGGGGCTTCGGTCTTGAATTTATTCTCCTACACGGGGGCTTTTTCGGTGTATGCATTAAAGGGAGGAGCGGCAAAAGTCGAATCGGTTGACAGTTCGCTCAAGGCTATCGCCCAGGCAAACAGAAATGTAGAAATCAATTTCGGCGACCGCGCCAGTCACAGGGGGACGGTTGCGGATATATTCGACTATCTGAAAGAAGCAGAAGACAGCTATGACCTGATAGTACTTGATCCTCCGGCTTTTGCAAAGCATCGCAACGCTGTCGCGAATGCTCTACAGGCATACAGGCGGCTAAATGCCAGGGCGATGGAAAAGATTAATCCGGCGGGAGGAATGCTTTTTACCTTCAGCTGTTCGCAAGCCGTTGACAGGCTGCAGTTCCAGCAGGCGGTATTTTCTGCCGCCGCAATGACGGGACGGCAGGCAAGCATTTTGCACTGTCTTAACCAGCCGGCAGACCATCCGGTAAGTATTTATCATCCGGAAGGGAACTATTTGAAAGGGCTGGCAGTATATGTAAAATAATAATAATAAATTATAAATATGGAATTTAGAATAGAAAAGGACACAATGGGGGAAGTGAAAGTTCCCGCAGACGTGTATTGGGGCGCTCAAACCCAAAGAAGTATTGAGAATTTTAAGATTGCACGGGATATCAACCGAATGCCAAAGGAGATTATCAACGGTTTTGCTTATCTCAAAAAGGCTGCCGCTCTGACGAATCTCGAGCTTGGAGTGATTTCCAAAGAAAAAGCCGAACTGATAGCTCAGGTTTGCGACGAAATCTCGGAACACAAGCTGGATGACCAGTTCCCCTTAGTTGTCTGGCAGACAGGCAGCGGAACTCAAAGCAACATGAACTGCAACGAGGTGATCGCCTATCGCGGACATGTCATCAAGGGCGGACAGCTGACCGACAAGCAGAAATTCCTGCATCCGAATGACGACGTCAACAAGTCGCAATCGTCAAACGACACATTTCCAACGGCTATGCATATTGCCGCCTACAAGCTTCTGGTCGAGGTAACTGTTCCCGGAATAGAAAAGCTGAGGGACACTCTGGCGGATAAAAGCAGGGAGTTTATGAATGTAGTCAAAATCGGGAGAACTCATTTTATGGACGCAACGCCTCTGACTTTGGGCCAGGAGTTTAGCGGGTACGCTTCGCAGTTGACGCACGGATTGAAAGCCATAAAAAACGCGCTGCCTCATCTGGCGGAACTTGCCCTGGGCGGAACTGCCGTGGGTACGGGAATAAATACTCCCGAAGGATATGCGAAACGTGTTGCCGAAAACATCGCCAGGCTGACGGGACTGCCTTTTGTAAGCGCCGATAACAAGTTCGAAGCGCTGGCTGCCCACGATGCTGTGGTCGAGGCTCACGGGGCATTGAAAACCGTAGCTGTCAGCCTGATGAAGATTGCCAACGACGTTCGTATCCTGAGTTCGGGACCGCGTTCGGGAATAGGCGAAATTTCGATTCCCGACAACGAGCCGGGTTCTTCGATCATGCCGGGAAAGGTCAATCCTACTCAATGCGAAGCGATGACGATGATTGCCGCTCAAGTGCTTGGAAACGACGTCGCCATAAACGTGGGAGGAGCAACGGGACACTTCGAGCTAAATGTGTTCAAGCCCGTCATCATCTACAATTTCATTCACAGCGCCCGCCTGATTGGCGAAGGATGCCTGAGTTTCAACGATAAATGCGCAAGCGGAATAAAACCGCTGTATGCAAATATCGAAAAACACCTCAACAACAGCCTGATGCTCGTTACTGCCCTGAATACCCGGATAGGCTACTACAAGGCTGCCGAAATAGCGCAAACGGCTCACAGGGAAGGCGCTACTCTCAAGGAAACAGCAATAAAACTGGGCTATCTGACCGCCGAAGAGTTTGACCTGTGGGTCGACCCTTCGAAAATGGTCGGAGAACTTGGATAAATT